>JBANFU010000219.1:0-19999 GCA_037975865.1 Bacteroidota bacterium | reverse complement strand
TCAACAAATCTCTGGCCACATCTGTGGCGGTTCAATTGAGTGAATTAATTGAATCACATGTTGAAATAAAATGGCCTAATGATATCATATATAACCACTTAAAATTGGGAGGTTTGTTGCTTGAAACAACGCAAATCGGACAAAAAAAGTACTTATTGATGGGGTTGGGCATCAATGTAATGCAGCGAGATTTTCCCATTTCCATCATGGCAACTTCACTGTCCTTGGCCAAATACGGCGTCGCTGGATCGAGTACAGACCTTGGTTCAAATTCGGGATTGGGCAATGTTGATTCCTTGGTTGCGCCGATGTTTGAAAAACTGCTGATTACCTGGAAAAATCCAATTCAAGATTCGACGAGATACGATCAGTACCTGTATCGAAAAGGGCAGTGGGTAGCGTTATTGGATGTAAAGTTGGATCGGGTATTTCAAGCGAAATTGTTGGAAGTGAATGCCATGGGACAAATAACGGTTCAATTGGAAACAGGTGAAATGGCGGCGTACCATCATGGGGAAGTGAGGATGTTATATCGCAACAAGTCAAATAATTGACATAATCCTCTTGAAAAAGTAAACGAATGTCACATTCCTTGCGTCTATCGGTTACATTTGGTATCGCTTATGGATCGTAAAGCATTTTTTCAATGCATTAAGTCTTCAGGTCAAGGTGCCGTTTTTGCCGAAGAGGGTTTGGGAGGAACCCCTGATGTTCAGGGTAAGAAGACATTGAACCGTCGGACAAATACAGGTACTAGTGCCTACACGGGAACTTTCAGGAAAGCAGAATTGATGCATTTATTGCGTCGTACCCTCTTTGGAGTAAAAGTATCGGACTACAATCTTTACAAAGGAAAAACGTTGGAGCAGGTGGTTGATGCACTGCTAAACGTATCTTCGTCGCTGCCAAATCCACCCCTGAACAACTATGGCAATCTGGTCAACGACCCCAATGTTCCTTATGGATCCACATGGGTGAATGCGGCTTTGGATCCTGCGGTTGAGCCATACCGCAAAGGCAGTGTGAAATCTTGGTTTTGGGGACAAATGCTTACCCAAACACCGGATATTCAAGCCAAAATGGTGTTGTTTTGGCACAATCATTTCGCCCTGCAATTTTTAGAAATCCCCGATGCAAGGGCTTGCTATGTTTATTCGAAGGTGTTGTATACCCATGCTTTGGGAAATTTGAAAGATCTTACCCGGGCTGTGACGATAGATCCAGCGATGTTGTTCTATCTCAACGGCCGATTGAATACCAAAAAAGCACCCGATGAAAATTATGCGCGGGAATTGCAAGAGCTGTTTACGTTGGGTAAAGGTCCCAACAGCAAGTACACGGAAGACGATGTAAAGGCCATGGCGAAGGTGCTCACAGGCTGGAGTATCAACCCATTAACCAACCCCTTCAGTACTGCTTTTGTGAGTGTGAATCACGATTCCTCCGACAAGCAATTCAGTTCGTTTTATGGCAATACTGTTATCAAAGGACAAACGGGGATCAATGCGGGCAATACAGAGTTGGATGACTTGTTGACCATGATTTTCAAGGTGGATGAGGTGGCCTTGTTTATTTGTCGCAAGCTCTATGAGTATTTTGTTTACTACGAAATTGACGATACGGTAGAATCCAATGTCATTGTTCCTTTGGCCAAAGTTTTCCGCGATAGTGGTTATAGCATCAAAGCGGTCTTGAAGACTTTGCTAATGAGCGAACATTTCTTCGATACATGGAACCGAGCTTGTGTTATTAAGGATCCACTAACCCAACAGGTTGGGTTTTGTCGAGAAATGGAGCTAAAGTTCCCAAATGCCACCGATTATTTTCTATTGTACCAAATGTATAATATGGGGCTTAGTTTTGGTCAATTAACTCAATTGAATTTGGGCGATCCCCCAAACGTGGCGGGTTGGCCAGCGTGGTATCAGAAACCCTTGTTTCACCGCAGTTGGATCAACAGCGATACCCTGCCGAAGCGAAATCAATTTACAGATTACCTGCTGTTTATCGGACACAAGGTGGGAACATTTACACTCTTGGTTGATCCGTGGATCTTCGTGAAGCAACTAAGCAACCCCGGTAAAGCCGATGATTTGATTTCCGATTGTGTGTCGCACCTGCTGCCAATGTCGATCAGTGCAACCCAAACAGCCAGTTTGAAAGAAGTGCTTTTGCCGGGTGGCATTCCAGATTACAACTGGAGCGACGAATATCGTGCGGCGACGGATCCCAGCGATCCCAATTATTCAACGGCATTATCGACAGCAACAGTGAAACTGCGCTATCTGTTAAAATCCATCATGAATCTCTCAGAATACCAATTGTCATAAACCATGAAACGCAGATCATTTTTCAAAGCCAGTGCTGCCGCTGGAACCGTTTTGCCCTTGACATTGAATGGCATGGGAGTAAAAACATTTGAGGACTCTCCATTGCTGCGGTCGTTAGGAAGGCGAAGTGCCGATGGTAAAGTTCTGGTTATAATTAACCTTTCGGGAGGAAATGATGGCTTGAACACGTTGATTCCCATCGATCAATACGCCAACTTAAGCAAAGCGAGAAACAATATCATTATTCCGGAAGACAAAGTACTTCCATTTTGGGATAAGCCGGCTGCTGGCTTGCATCCGAAATTGAGTGGATTGCGCGACTTGTATAACAACGGCTTGTTGAGTGCCATACAGGCGGTGGGGTATCCCAATCCCAACTACTCCCATTTTCGATCTACAGATATATGGATGAGTGGATCAGACAGCAGTGAAAGTTGGACAACAGGGTGGATGGGTCGATACTTGGATGGACAGTATACAGGTTATCCCAAAGGATATCCTACTACAGCCATGCCAGATCCGTTGGCCATTCAGATTGGACAAATGGTTTCTCTGACCTTCATGGGTCCGGAAGTGAATATGGGTATGGCCATCACAGACCCAACCACATTTTACAACTTGGCCAATGGCACAACAGATCCAACCCCAAACACGCCAGCAGGGAACGAATTGGCTTTTTTGCGATTGATGGCCCAGCAAACCAATCAATACGCTACTGTCATTCAAAATGCGGCAGCCAAGGGTTCCAATAAGTCCAGTAAATATCCCACCGGAGGGCGACAGCCGCTTTCGGATCAATTAAAAATTGTTGCCAAGCTGATCAGTGGTGGCCTCAAAACGCCGGTTTACATGGTAAGCATTGGTGGGTTTGATACCCACAGTGAGCAGGTGGATAGTGCAGACCATACCGTGGGTGCCCATGGTACGTTAATGCAGCAGCTTGGAGATGCCATTGCGGCTTTCCAAGATGATATCAAACTATTGGGATTGGAGGATCGTGTGGTGGGAATGACTTTCAGCGAGTTTGGCAGAAGGGTCATGAGTAATGCAAGCAATGGTACGGACCACGGCGCGGCAGCCCCCATGTTTGTGTTTGGCAAGGCCGTGCAAAATGGAGTGATTGGTGCTAACCCAACGATTCCTTCAACCGTTACGGTGAACGATAACTTGCCAATGCAATACGATTTCCGACAAGTTTACGCTTCGGTACTTACCGATTGGTTTGAATTGCCGGCAGCGGATGTGAAAGCAGCCATGGGCGGCAAGGATTTCAATACATTGCCCATATTCAAAGCCAACAAGGCCAGCATTGAGGACTATGTGGATTTGGTAAGCAGAATATCTTTGAATAACATTTACCCCAACCCAGCGGTTCAAAATGCACAGATTTCTTATTTTACCGAATCAGGACATGTGAAGTTGAGCGTTTTTGATGCAACAGGTCAGCTGGTCCGTGTTTTGAAAGACGAATGGCATGGTCATGGAACGTATGTAGCTGATTTCGATGTTGTTGGATTGCGAAAGGGAAATTATTACATCCAACTATCGCAAGGCGAAAAACGCATCACAGAAGTGCTGTTGGTGCAATAAATTTGTGAAAGAATAGGCGATAATTCAAAATTATTGTATATTTGCAGTCCTAAAAAATTGCCCTATCGTCTAACGGCAGGACAGCGGTTTTTGGTACCGTACGTCTAGGTTCGAATCCTAGTAGGGCAACAAGTTGAAGGTTTGATGATATCCGGTGCGTACAACGCAGCCAGAGAGAAAGTAAAACGATTATGACATCACTTATACACCCCGTTAAAATTTTTGCAGGCAGCGCGTCTGCCGCCCTCACCCAGGACATCTGTGATTTTTATGGATCAGCCCCTGGCGATTTGACAGTTTCGCGGTTTAGCGACGGTGAATTTCAGCCTAATTTCAATGAAAGTGTTCGGGGTTGTGATGTGTTCATTGTTCAGAGCACGTATCCCAATTCGGACAATCTGATGGAGTTGCTGATGGCGATCGACGCAGCGAAGCGCGCCAGTGCCAACTACATCACAGCGGTGATTCCTTACTATGGTTTTGCCCGTCAGGATCGCAAAGACAAACCCCGTGTTTCCATTGCCTCTAAATTGGTGGCTGATTTGTTGCAAACCGCTGGAGCCAACCGTGTGATGACAATGGAGTTGCATGCTCCTCAAATTCAGGGCTTCTTTAACGTGCCTGTGGATCATTTGGAGAGCTCTATCATCTTTGCGCCTTACATCAAAACGTTGCCTCAGGAAAACATAGTGATTGCTGCCCCCGATGTGGGAGCCTCAAACCGAATCCGGGAAGTGGCCAAAATTTTGAATTTGGGCATGATCATTTGTGATAAAGAGCGTAAAAAAGCCAATGAAATTGCCAACATGACTGTCATTGGTGATGTAGAAGGCAAAGACGTGGTGTTGATCGATGACATCATTGATACCGGCGGAACTTTGTGTAAATCTTCGGCCATGTTGATGGACAAAGG
The DNA here is from genome assembly GCA_037975865.1 of Bacteroidota bacterium. Lineage (GTDB taxonomy): Bacteria > Bacteroidota > Bacteroidia > NS11-12g > UBA955 > UBA955. The sequence goes on along the minus strand of JBANFU010000219.1, from coordinate 15,166 downwards.
GGCCAAATCGGTTCGTGCGTTGTGCTGTCACCCTGTGTTGAGTGGCAAGGCTTATGAGAACATTGAAAATTCGGTGTTAACGGAATTGGTTGTGACAGACACCATTCCTTTAAAGCATCATTCAGATAAAATTAAAGTGGTTTCTGTTGCGCCATTGTTCGCTAGAGCGATTCGCAACGTGCATGAACATGGTAGCATTAGCTCATTGTTTAAGCAGGTGTTTGCCCACCAAACCAAGATTGATCTCCATTAAAAAAATTAGATAAGTAAATAAAGATGAAAACCATTTTTCTTAAAGGCGAATCACGCGCAGAAGTAGGTACCCGCACCGCGAAAGCGTTGCGCGCTGAAGGCAAGGTTCCTTGTAACATGTATGGTTTGGCAGACGGCAACTTGAACTTTGCTGTTTATCAAGCAGATTTTAAAAACTTGGTGTACACACCCAACGTATACAAAGTGAAGATTGAATTGGATGGTAAAAACTATGATGCCATTTTGCAAGATATTCAATTCCACCCTGTATCTGACATGATCATCCATTGCGATTTCGTGGCAGTAGATGAGAAGAAGCCCGTAATCATGGACATTCCAGTTCGCGTAGTGGGAAACTCTCCTGGTGTTCGTGCCGGTGGTAAATTGGTGAAGAAATTGAACCGTTTGCGCGTGCGCGGTTTGATTGCAAACTTGCCTGATTTCATCGATGTAAGCATCGATACTTTGGAAATCGGACAGTCTGCAAAAGTGGGTCACGTAGAAGTTTCAGGATTTGAATTGTTGGATTCACCTGCGAACGCAATCGTGACAGTGAAGACTACCCGTGCGTTGATGCAGGCTGCTGCAGAAGCAAACAAAAAGTAATTTCCAATAAGACACTAATAAAAAAACCCCCGGGCACTGCCCGGGGGTTTTTTATTGTTTGCAACGCAACAGCGCTGCGATTGATCGATTATTTGGTGGCCTCTTCGAAATGGGCGTTTACAGCTGACCAATTTACAACGTTCCAAAAGGCGTTGATATAATCGGGACGGCGGTTTTGATAATGCAAATAGTAAGCATGCTCCCACACATCCAAACCCAAAATCGGCGTTCCCTTTACTTCAGCGATGTCCATCAATGGGTTGTCTTGATTGGGGGTAGAAGTAATTACCAATTTGTGGTCGTGAACGATGAGCCAAGCCCAACCGCTACCAAAACGGGTGGTGGCTGCACTGTTAAACTGCTCTTTCATGGCGTCAAACGATCCGAAAGAAGCAACAATAGCATCCATCAATGCGCCTGTTGGTTGTCCGCCCGCATTGGGACCTAAAATGCCCCAGAAGAATGTGTGATTCCAATGACCACCGCCGTTGTTGCGAATCGCGGTGCTGTAACCAGAGATGTTGTGTATCAAATCCATCAATGTGTGGCCTTCCGCTGCGTTTCCTTTTACGGCATTGTTTAGGTTATTGACGTAAGCCTGGTGATGTTTACCATGATGAATTTCCATGGTCTTGGCATCGATGTGTGGCTCCAATGCATTGTATGCATAGGGTAATGCTGGTAATTCGTGCATAGCTGATTATTTTAATTGTTAAAACAAAGTTAGGTGAAAGGGGTTTGCTTTTCAAATCGGAAAAATCCATATCCCCATGCTGTATTTTTGTGGACAGATAACCCATGCAACCGCAACTGATATTGGAGTACTGGCCCAGTTGGATTGATGAAATTTCTGTGAGCAAAACAGAATTGACCGCTGCCCTATTGTCGTTTTGGTGCGTTTGGCTCGCGGCCAAAAACAATGTACTCAATTGGCCTGTGGCCATGGCAGGTTCTGCAATTTATGTGGTTGTTTTTTTTCAAGGCGCCTTGTATTCGGATGCTTTTTTAAACGTAGTTTTTCTATTTTTTCAGGGGTTTGGATGGTACAGTTGGAAAAAGAGTATCAGTGGAAAATTCTCAAATCCAGCTGAAATGGGTGATCATGCCGCACCATCCATGGCCAGTGGTCTGGATTTGCTGAGAATATTTGTGGTGGGTGCCATGTGTTACTACCCTTGGACGTTGTTTGTGAAGAGTGGAACAGTGCAGCAATGGATTTCACCTGGTTCCTTTCAGCCCCCGAGATTTTTGTACTTGGATGCAGCCTTATTTATCGTAAGTATAATCGCCTTGTATATGCAGGCTAAACGATGGATTCAGCACTGGTTTCTTTGGATTTTGATAGATGTAGTGTACGTGCCTGTTTATTGGCAGAACGACAATCAAATTACCGCCTTGTTGTATACCCTGTACATTCCATTGGCTGTAAAAGGCTATCTGTTGTGGCGTGTTAATCTTCGGGAACGTACAGCAGTTGGCTAAACTGTTGCTCTTGGAGAATTTCATTGGCCACGTCCAAGATATCACTGGCCGTTACCATTTGAATTTGTTTGATAGCGTCTTCGATGCGGGTGGCGGTGCCTTTACGCAAAATGCTCTGTCCCAGATGCATCATCAATCCGCTGCGGTTTTCATTGGAAAGTACTAACTGACCGGAATATTGATTTTTGGCCCGAGATAGCTGTAGGCTACCCAAAGATTGGGTTCTTAGTTTTTTTAACTCTTTGAATATCAAGGAGACAGATTTTTCAATGTATTTGGGCTCACTGCCCACGAAACAGTGAAACAATCCTGTGTCAGCAAATGCACTGTAACCGCTTTCTACATTGTAGGTGTATCCATATTTTTCTCGGATCGCCAGATTTAATCGGCTATTGAGTACCGGCCCTCCAAAAAAGTTGTTCAATAATAACAGCGTCCAACGCTTGGGATGATCTAGTTCGTAGGCCAAACTGCCCAATATGGCGTAGGCTTGTTGGAAATCTGTTTTTTTACTTTCGAAGAAACTGGGTCGGGGCTCAAAAACAGGAATGGCAGACAGGTTGGTTTGGTTGGATGTTCTCTGGTTAGAAGTACCCACATGATCAGACGGTAGAAATCGTTGCAAAGCCGCCAGTACTCTCTCAAGGGAAACGTTTCCAACCACTGAGAAGACCATATTATCGAACCGATAGTGGGTACGAACAAAATCAAACAGATGGGATTGGTCAATGGCGTGTACTGTAGACTCGGTGCCCAGAATATTATGAGCGAGTGGGTGCCCTTCGAAAATTCGTTCTTGAAATTCATCAAAAATGTTCTCTTCTGGGGTGTCGAGATACATGTTGATTTCGTCTACAATAACCTTTTTCTCTTTTTCCAGTTCTTGCACCGGAAAAGTCGATCGAAAGATCACATCGCAAAGTATGTCGGTCAGTCGCGCCAAGTGCTTTCCTTGGGTAGTCCCATAAATTGTGGTAATTTCCTTGGTGGTGTAGGCGTTGAGTTCCCCACCAACTACTTCCAAGTGGTTTAATACATGGATGGTTTTTCTGCGCTCTGTACCTTTGAACAGCATGTGTTCCAGGCAGTGAGCCAAACCTGGGTGTTGATCATCGTTTTTACTACCGGCATTGATAGAAAATCCGGCATGCACCAATTGGGTCCCACGAACCCGCTGATGTACTACGCGCAGGCCGTTGGGCAGGGTGATTAATTGGTGGTTTTCGGTTCCCATGAGCATACAAAAATACCTTCTGTTTGGCGTATTTTTGTTGAATCTCATGTTAATCAACGATACTGCTCCCCTGGTTCAATTATTGAACGAACGAAAAATCCATTCTGTGGTGATTACTACGCATCACAAACCGGATGGCGATGCCATGGGTTCAACCCTAGGATTGTGGGGATTTTTACGTGAGTTTGTTGAGGATGTTGTGGTTTGCACACCCACTGATTACGCTGAAAATTTGTTTTGGTTGCCGGGGAATGAACATGTGCTAGATTTTGAAAAGGTGCCGGCACAGGTGGCAGAAAAAGTGGCTCAAGCCGATGTTGTTTTTTGCTTGGATTTTAATCGACTGTCGAGAATCAACCAACTGGGTGATTTGGTTCGTGATTCAAAGGCCATCAAAGTGATGATGGATCACCATCTCGAACCGGAATCGTTTTCAACGTATACATATTGGGATCACGAGGCATCCAGTACCTGCGAACTCGTCTATCAATGGATTGCCAATGAATTTGGACCAGATCATGTAACACCCAGTATTTCCACCTGTTTGTATACTGGTTTGATGACAGATACTGGCAATTTTCAGCACAATAATACCAAGCCTTCAACCCTGCGTTTGGCGGCAGATTTGATGGAACACGGGGCAGACCACCTTGCCATACATGCCAATATTTACGATGTGTTTTCTCTCGATAGAAGCCGATTGTTTGGTTACAGCTTGTACAAAAAATTGGAGGTGATTCCCGAGTGTAAAACGGCCCTCATTTATCTCGACAGCGACGAATTGAGAAAATTTCATGTACAAACTGGGGATACAGAAGGGTTGGTGAACTTTGGATTGGGTCTGAAAAATATTGTGTTGAGCGTATTGATTATCGACAGAACCGAGCGCGTGAAAATGAGTTTTAGAAGCAAAGGCGATTTTCCCGCCAATGAGTTGGCCAGTAAATATTTTGAGGGCGGTGGACACCGAAATGCCGCGGGAGGTCAAAGTACCGATACCCTAGAAGCTACTGTAGAAAAATTTAAACGGGTTGTTTGGGAATACCAAGAGCAATTATTGGCGGTTCAATAAGACCAAGGGCAAAACATATCGCAATCAACAAATCACAATTAAAACATTCGATGAAAAACATCAAACAAATATCTTTCCTGCTCATTCCTCTGTTGATGTTGTGGGGCTGTAATGGCGGTTTCAAAACAACCGACAAAGGATTGGTTTACAAGTTTACTCAGGGTGAGGCCCTCAAAAAACCCTATGGCCCGCACCACTTTATGCTGTTGAATCATATGCTCATTGGTCCCAATGGCGACACCTTGGAAAACAGTTTTAAGTCGGATACGCTGGAGGAGTTGCCCTATCCTTTGCAAGCCAAGAATGAATTGTTGGAGGCCTTGATGATGATGGGAACGGGTACGGAAATGGAAGTAAAAATCAGCACTGACAGTTTGAAACAAAAAATTGGAGGTTCGCCGTTGATTGGCTTATTGGAATCTGGCAAAGAGGCAAGATTTATTATCCGGGTTGATCGGGTACTTACTGCCGAGGATTATGATGCCTACCGCAATCAGAAATTTTTGAATCGCATCATGGCAGAGAACAAGTTGATTGATGAATATGCGGCCCAAAATGCCACAGCCAATTTGCCCGATGGCGGATGGCTATTGGATTCTACCAAGATGATCAAATATCGGATCAAACAAAAGGGTGGCGGCTTTGACATAACACATCGAAGATTGGAGAATGCGCCCATACAGAAAAGCGCTAAGGCAGTGACGTTCCATTGCGAAGTGTATAACATCGATGGGACGTTGTTGGTGAATTCTGCGATGGAAGGACGAAAGTATCGCTCAGAAAAGGTGGGTACAGATCCATTTGAGTCGGCGTTGGCGATTTACGATGTGAAGTGCTTGAATATTTTGCCGTTTTACCTGAGCGAGGGTGAAGAAGGAGAGTTTTTAGTCACCTCTGCCAATGGGTATGGAAACAAAGGACGCATCGGTGTACCTCCCTATGCGCCGCTGAGGGTAATCGTTAAATCAGTGACCGCCGAGTAATACAAAGTTTTCGGCATAAAGCAGATAGAAGGTAGTAATTTTGAAATTTCATGGGTAAAAAGAACATCATAATCACCGGTGGAGCGGGTTTTATCGGCAGTCATGTCGTGAGGAGATTTGTAAACAATCATCCTGATTTACACATTATCAATGTTGACGTCTTGACGTATGCGGGTAACCTGGAGAATCTCAAGGATGTAGAGAAAGCGAGTAATTACGAGTTTCTGCGAATAGATATTACAGACAAATCGGCGGTAGAATCTCTTTTTGCTTCAAGAACCATCCACGGGGTGATACACTTGGCTGCTGAGAGTCACGTGGATCGCAGTATCACCAATCCCATCGATTTTGTGATGACCAATGTGGTGGGTACAGTGGTTTTGTTGAATGCTTACAAGGCTTATGGCGATACGGAGAATGGTCGGTTCTATCATGTGAGTACCGATGAAGTGTATGGCACATTGGGTGAGGACGGCAAATTCACAGAGGAAACTCCATACGACCCAAATTCTCCCTACAGTGCATCGAAAGCGAGTTCAGATCACTTTGTTCGCGCGTATCACGAAACCTACAAATTGCCTGTTGTCATCAGCAATTGCTCTAACAATTATGGCAGTCACCAGTTTCCCGAAAAATTAATTCCGTTGATGATTCACAACATCACGCACAACAAACCCCTGCCCGTTTATGGAAAAGGCGAGAATGTGCGGGATTGGTTGTGGGTTGAAGACCACGCCCGTGCCATTGAGACCATTTATTTTGAGGGTCGCAACGGAGAGACTTACAACATTGGCGGAAACAATGAGTGGAAGAACATTGATTTGGTTCACAAACTGTGCGAAATCATGGATCGGAAATTGGGCAGAAATGCGGGGGATTCAGCCAAATTGATCACCTATGTAACCGATCGCAAAGGCCATGACTTTCGCTATGCCATTGATGCGAGTAAATTAGAAAACGAATTGGGATGGTCGCCCAGTGTGGCCTTTGACCAAGGATTTGAGAAAACCATAGATTGGTATTTGGAGAACACGGAATGGTTACAACGTGTCACCTCTGGCGCTTATGCCGATTATTACGAAGCCATGTACACAAGCCGATAAAACCGGGCAATTATGAATACACTACACCTATACAACACAATCAACAAAACGCTAGAACCGTTTTCATCGATCGCCCCTAAACACGTGGGTATCTATGTCTGTGGTCCTACCGTGTACGGCCCGCCGCATTTGGGTCATGTACGCGGTCCGATTGTGTTTGATGTACTGCGTAGGTATTTGCTATTGCAGGGGTATAAGGTGCGGTATGTGAGGAACATCACGGATGTAGGCCATTTGGTGGGCGATGCCGATGAAGGGGAAGATAAGTTGGCAAAACAAGCCAAGGTGGAGCAGTTGGAACCCATGGAAGTGGCGCAGTCCTACACCGATTCTTATAATTCGGTGATGGATCGCATCAACGTGATGAAGCCCAGCATCGAGCCGCGCGCTACGGGGCACATCATTGAACAAATAGAGATGATTCAAACTATCATCGAAAAGGGCTTGGCCTATGAAGTGAATGGCTCTGTGTATTTCGATGTATTGGCCTACAGCCAACAGGCGCATTATGGTGTTTTAAGCGGGCGTGTTTTGGATGATTTACAGGCAGGTGCTGGCAACCAAAGTCGTTCGTTGGAAGGGCAGGACGAGAAACGTAATCCCAATGACTTTGCCTTGTGGAAACGGGCGTCTGCAGAACATATTATGCAATGGAGCAGTCCGTGGGGGAAGGGTTTTCCGGGGTGGCACATCGAATGTAGTGCGATGAGTGCACGGTATTTGGGTGAGCATTTCGACATTCACGGGGGTGGCATGGACTTGTTATTTCCTCACCATGAATGTGAGATAGCCCAGAGCACGGCGGCACACAATCATGCTCCAGCGAAGTATTGGATTCATCACAACATGATCACCATTAACGGCCAAAAAATGGCCAAGAGTTTGGGCAATGGCATCATGGTTGAGCAGTTGTTTAAAGGGGAGCATCCCTTGTTGACACAGGCATTTGGTCCGATGACTTTGCGGTTTTTTGTCTTGCAAGCCCATTATCGTGGCACATTAGACTTTAGTAATGAAGCCTTGTTGGCTGCTCAAAAGGGCTGGCAACGCATGCAGTCGGCCTTTAAATTGGTATCGAATCTGCCCACCGTAAACGAAGGAGCTACACTGGAAGTGGATGATATTACGGCCTCCATTGTTTCGAGTTTGAATGATGATTTGAATACACCCCAGGCCATTGCCGCCTTTTTTGAACTGTCGCGCAGAATCAATTTGATCAACGACGGAAAAGAGCAAATTACAGCAGGCACTCGTGAGAAAATGGAGCAATTGATTCAGGATTATTGTGTGGGTGTATTGGGTTTGGTGGCTGAAGATGCCGGCGCAGGGGATGGATTGTCGGATGCGATGGATATCATTTTGGCGCTAAGAGGTCAGGCGAAAGCCGATAAAAATTGGGCATTGAGTGATCAGATTCGCGATGCGCTGAAAGCCAAGGGATTTGAAATCAAGGACGGTAAAGAAGGAACCACTTGGAATAAGTTATAAAACTATATCATTATTTAGTAATAATTTATGCCTGGTCATTTCACCTTTTACTGTAATCAAATTGATGGTGATTTGGCCCAATTCGACGATACAGAGGCCAAGCATGTGTTGCAGGTGCTGCGGTATGGGATTGGGGATGAGATTTACTTTACGGATGGTAAGGGACATCGTTTTCGAGGCATCATCATTCAGGGCAACAAGCAGGGATTTCAAGCGCGCATAGAGGAACGAATGATGGTTCCTAAACCGGTTGAGCTTCATATTTGTGTGGCCATTTTAAAATCGGGAGATCGCATGGAGTGGGCCGTGGAAAAGTGCACAGAATTGGGTGTGAGTTCGGTGGTTTTTTTTCCGTCCGACAATGGCGAGCGGGGTAAGGTGAATTTGCAGAGGATGCAAAAGGTAGCCATTGCAGCGATGAAGCAGAGTCACGGTGCTTGGTTGCCCAACCTATCACAATCGAATTTTTCGGATGTGTTACTCGGGGGTGGCGACATGCATAAATACATGGCGTATTGTGGAGATTCAGAAAAAGTGAGTGTTGGTGGGGTTGCTTTACCGGCGAGTATACTAATCGGTCCAGAGGGAGATTTTTCTCCTCGTGAATTGATGTTAGCCACAGAATCTGGGTGGATTCCATTGGATTTGGGTTCGCAAATTTTGCGCACTGAAACCGCCATGGTTGCCATTTCGGCTGCTTTGCGTTTGCGATAAATGTGGGTAAAAGGAGCCTGAATCTGCGCTTGGATTCGGTGTGTGTTTTGGGGGAATTGGGTATCTTTGTTTTGTGAATGTATTGCTATTAGGTTCAGGAGGTCGCGAGCACGCTTTTGCCATGAAAATGGCGCAGAGTGAGCGTTTAAAAAACTTGTTTATCGCCCCTGGAAATGCGGGCACTTCGCAATTTGGGACGAATGTAAGCTTGAGTCCAACGGACGTCTCCGCGGTATACAATTTCTGTAAGGAAAATCATATCAACTTGGTGGTACCTGGCAATGAGGATCCACTTGTTGCCGGCATCAGCGACTATATTGAGTCAAAATCCATCGAGGATGGGTTGGATATCAAAGTGGCAGGTCCAAGTCATTGGTGCGCACAATTGGAGGGGTCGAAAGATTTTTCAAAGGCGTTCATGGGTCGCCATGGCATTCCAACAGCACGGTATCAGTCGTTCCAGTTGAACCAATTGGATGCTGCCGGTGATTTTATGAAAACATTGGAACCGCCGTATGTATTGAAGGCCGATGGCCTGGCGGCGGGAAAAGGTGTGATTATCACTTCTTCTTTTGAGGAGGCAATGGAAACGTTGCGTTCCATGACCGATGGATCGAAATTCGGCAAAGCGGGGGAAGTGGTGGTGATAGAGGAATTTTTGAAGGGCATTGAATTGAGTGTATTTGGGATCAGCGATGGCAAAGATTGGAAAGTGCTTGCATCGGCCAAGGATTACAAGCGTATTTTCGATAATGATGAAGGTCCCAACACCGGCGGAATGGGCGCGATTTCCCCAGTGCCTTTTGCGGATGAGGTGTTCATGCAAAAAGTGGTTGACCGGATCATGAAACCCACCTATGATGGACTTGTGTTAGAGGGTCATCCTTATAAGGGATTTTTGTTTGTGGGATTGATGAATGTAAACGGGGATCCTTTTGTGATTGAGTACAATGTGAGAATGGGAGATCCCGAAACTGAGGCCATTTTCCCAAGGTTAAAAACACCCATGTTGGATCTGTTGGAGGCAATGGCATCTGGTAATTTGGGCGATATTGATGTTTCCTTGGATTCACGCACAGCGGCAACCATTTTCTTGGTGTCTGGCGGATATCCGGGCGACATTGAGAAGGGCAAAACCATTGTTTTCCCAAAATCATTGGCTGAAGATCAGTGGTTGTTTCAAGCGGGAACCAAGCAGGATGGAGAAAACATCGTTACAAATGGCGGACGTGTGATTGCGGTGACATCATTGGGTGAAGACATTCCATCGGCGCTGTTGAGATCAAATACTTTGGCCAAAGAAATTCAGTTCGAGGGCAAATTCAATCGAACAGACATCGGACTGGATTTGATGAATTTTCAAGCATCTTAAAGGAACCTTTTGTATGTCGAAAATGCAATTCACACCTTACGATCAGTTGATTAAGTCGCGTTTAAGGACGCCGGGACAACTATTTATTAGTTATTTCTTGCGGGGATTATTGGTTGTATTACCCGTTGCGATAACAGTGGGTATTTTGGGATGGCTTCTCAAAGGCATCGGTAGGTATTTGTATTTGGACCAACTTTCGGTGGGTGCAATTTTATTGTATGGCACATCGGGTTTGTTGGCAATTGCCGTGATTGGGTTTTTTACCAAGGGTGTAATCGCCCAACAAATCATGGGATTTTTTGAAGGAATTATCGAAAAAGCGCCGGGGTTGAACTTCATCTTTGGTACTACCAAAGACATGACGGAGGCTTTTGTTGGGGAGAAAAAGAAATTCACCAAACCCGTGGTGGTAGAAATTTCAGAGGGTGTCTACAAAATTGGATTCCTGACACAGGAAGACATGAGTTCTGTGGGCTTGCCCCATTGCTGCGCGGTGTATTTGCCTTACAGCTACACGCTATCGGGCGAAACCACTGTGGTTGAAAAAAGCCGGGTACGCAAGATTGATCAGGAAAGTGGGGATGTAACCAAATTTGTTTTGAGTGGGGGCGCAACCAACCTGAAGTAGTTCTTCGGGTATTGGGGATAATTTTTGGACCCTTTTGGCGTTATACTCTGGATTTAACGCTTTAATTCGCAATCTATGTTATCCCTAGCATTCACCCTGCTTCAAGCGGCTGTGCCGCAAGATTCTGCCGCTGCCAACGCGGCTGCCAAAGCAACTGAGCACGTATCTGCCCCCGTATTGGAAATCATGACCAAGGGTGGTGTGGTAATGATTTTCTTGGCTTTGTGTATGTTGATCGCCATTTATTTCATTGTTGAGCGCTTCATTTATATCAACCAACGCACCAAAATCGACCACAATTTGGTGAGTGTTATCAAAGACAACTTGAAAGAAAATCGTCCGGATGCAGCATTGGCTTATTGTCAGCGTACCAATACGGCCCAAGGCCAGGTGATGGCTACAGGATTGAATTTTTTGGGCAGCAACATGCGTGAAATTGAAAGCGCTATGGAAACCCGAGCCAATGTTGAACTGAGTGCCATGGAAGGGAACTTGGGTTATCTGAGTTTGATCGCCCGTATCGCACCGATGTTGGGATTCGTGGGAACAATTTGGGGTGTAATCAACATTTTCTATACCATCGCCCAAACCAATGGGTTGGAAATCGGGGGTATTTCAGAAGGTTTGTACATCAAAATGGTAACGAGTTTTGCCGGTCTGTTGGTAGGTATCATCTCTTTCGTTGGATATCAATTGTTCGTGCGTAAAGTGGATCGTTTTGCCGAGCGTCTACAAGAGCAAAGTTTGAGTTTTTTGGAAGTACTTAACAAGTCTAACCACTAATCTGTTGAGCCATGAGAGTAGGCAGACGTAGACGCGAAGAAGCCGAAGTGGAAGCTTCGTCTATGAACGACATCATGTTTTTCTTGATGTTGTTTTTCTTGATTGCAAGTACCCTCGCCAACCCCAACGTGATCAACATCATGTTGCCCAAGGCGTCAACCACAACGCACATGGAGACGAAGACTTTGCCATTGACAGTGCGCATTGAAAACAAAGGCACTGAGAATGAGGAATTGGGAATCTACATTGAACAAGACCGTGTGGCTTTTGATGATTTGGATGACATTCTCACAGAAGAAAAGGAAAAAGCCGGTGTTTCTGATGAGGGTAAAAGTTTGTTGAACGTGGTGTTGCGTCTGGATAAAGACCTCAAAGTACAAGACATGGTAGACGTGATGCAGGTTGGTGCCAACTTGGGTATCAAAATGGTGCTCGCCACCGATAAAACAAGTAAGTAATGAATTGCAGGTCGCTCGGTTTGTTGGCATTGTTGCTGCTAAACCTGGCGGCGGAAGCAAGGGTTTCCCCGATTTCTTTAAACAATGCCCTCTCTACGGAAGACACCACCTTGGACTTAGCCGAGTTGGCCTATCCGCCGTATGTAAATCAAAGTCAAGAGTGGTCTGTACAGCCATTTCGGGGATTTTTGGTCCCGCATCATTACGATATGATGGCCATGTACAAACACGTCACAGGATTGAGTTTTCGCTATCGTGCAGCGATGAAAGCCCCAGAAGGACAGGGGTCGTTTCGTGACAATCTCACCTATGGTTTTACCCTCAATGTGATGGACCTTGGCAGTGATGTTGCAGGGTATGGCATTGGATCTGGCGCGATGTTAATGGCCCAATCTGGGCGCAATGGCTACTTCCTGTTTAGCATGGGTTTGGGCTATTTAACCCAAAAATTTGATGCCATCGATAATCCTCGAAACGTGGCGATTGGCAGTCGGATGAATGGAACGATGCAGTTGGGTCACCACTGGGAATTGGCTGCGTGGCCAGGCAGAAAATCACCCGAGACGCAAACCATTAACCATCTTTGGAAAATCAATGTTGAGTTGGGCATGATACATTTTAGCAATGCCAACTGGAGTCAACCCAATTTTGGGATAAACATACCTTATGCGGCTTTGGGATTGAAGAAATCCTTGGTGCATAGTTACTTTCGGCCATACAACGACAAGCAACGCGTAGGGGTTTATCGCACAGAAATTAGTGATTTGCGCGAATGTCCAAGCCGGGGTTGGAAACATCCTTCTACGTATGATCGTTGTATGGGATTTGACCCTAAACCTTGGTCGCATAGCGTTGGTATTAGGATGGGTCGCAGGCAAATCGAACTGGATCAGCGGGCGACGTTCACCAATGTTTTGGTGGATTATGTGGGCGAACACGCTACGGAAAGACCCGGTCACAGTTGGCGCTATGGTGTCAATGTCTTTTTTGATAAATCCTATACCTACACAAAGTTTGGGGAACCTTCCGATGCCATTGGGTTGAATGATTTTACCGAGGTGGCCTTGACTGTAGGACATCGGTGGCAGTTTGGTCGCTGGGGTATTTTGGCCGATGCAGGATTCTACTTGTACCGTCCGAAAGACATCAAAAGGGCCTATTACGAGGGCGTTGGATTGAGTTATCGCATCAATCCGAGGTTGCAGGCTATCGCTCGGTTAAAAGCCCATTTATCTTCGGCTGACTATATGGAATGGGGCTTGGCTTACACCCTGTAGAAGCGCAAAAATCACATCGAGTATTTGAGGTACAAGCCCAAAGAATACAATAAATATTTATCATCTAAATCGTAGATGGGTTCTAGTCTGCTTTCGAGTTGAAAGCGCTGGGAAACCAAATGAAATCGCTGGATAAAGCGGGCGGCTACGATTTTCCTAACGGGATTGAAATAGATGGGATTGGTCTCATTCACACATTGATAAAAGGGGGCACCCAGGGGCGTCGTGAATTTGTTGGCTTGATATCCGGTGAAGATGAGTTGCTGATTGCGATTCAGGCGGATACCGAGATTCACCATCATCGCTGTGCCTTCGCGCATGGGCTGAGACAATTTTGGTGAAAAGTCTTTTTGATAGAAGGCCCAGGCATTGAATGTAAACTTGGGGATGTTGCAATATTTGGCCTCTTTACGATCAGAATACAGCGTAAAACCAGTGGAATAGGTGCCGCGATTCATCAAGGGTAAAAAATATCGAAACCCCTCTCCTCCCCTGTGTAACAACATCAAATACCCCTGCATTTTGGCGTTTACAGCATGCTTGTGCGATTCAAACAATTGATACTCTATTCGGGTGCCAAAGGAGATGATTTCTTGTCGGAAAGTCTGCGTATCCAACAACTGTCGCCAATCCAACCAAGCTTCGGTATCCCAATGTTTGGTGCGTTTGAACACTTGTGTTCCGTATTCAACCGGACGTTTGAAAGCCAAGTCATAGTTGATCATGGGCTCAGGCAAATTGTGTTGAGTTTGAGAAATGAGGTTGCCTGCAATCAAGGTGCCTTTTTTGGTTTGCAATTTGATTTGCATGATTGGGCTGAAGCGCATTTTCGATTCATATCCCCCAAAATCGTATTTGACCAAACCGCCCAAGGAAAGGGAAATGGATTCTTGATAATCATCGGAGCGACCCAAGTTCATGGTGCTGTACCCCCACAACTGATTGCCAAAAAAGGTCTCGCCTGGGTTGATGCGCTGCAAATATTCGTTGTCTTTGTTGTAGTGAAGAAATCCCCAATGGGGCTGATATTTTGTTGGCCTCATACCCCGGTCATCTTCCACAAATTCTGGCATTTCCGGAGACAGTACTTCTTCGTTATACGTGCTATCGAATGATTTGTTGGTGAAGGTATCCTGAGTGGGTGTTGGCACCTTGCTTTTCGTTTCTTTTTGAGCAACAAACCGATAAAAGTGTTTGGGGGTAAGGCTAAAAATATCATTGTTGATTTGCCCGATAGCAGCCGGTGCAAAGAGGAATGCACAAAGTCCTGTAAAAGCCAAAGGAATGGGTAGGGTTCTTACCCGCAGGGAATTCATGCTGCAATTAACTCAATACCCGCGAATTTTTCTGTATTCACGTCGCGCATCAACCAAATAGACGGAGCTGCCATATTTATCAATGAGTTTTTCGAAAGTAGCCATGGCTTTTTCTTGGTTATTCAATTGATAGGCATAAAGCATCCCCAATTGATACAGGGCGTTGTCTGCAAGGATATCGAAATTGAACGCCAGTGACAATGTCTCAAGTAGTTCGGCGGCTTCTTTGTATTGGCCTTGATCTTTTTTGATGCGCGCTTTTACGTACAATACCTCATCGGACAAGGCATGACCAGGGTAGTTGGTCACGATACTGTCTAGGTAGCTCCATGACTTTTGATATTGGTGTTGTTTTTCAAATAACAACGCTTTACCATACCATTGGAGGGCTTGGTAAT
>JBANFU010000217.1:0-14061 GCA_037975865.1 Bacteroidota bacterium | reverse complement strand
ATAATTGCGCACGAAGTAGTTGACGGTCACAAACAACACCACCAAGAATGTGGCGAATACCATCCATGTCACGTACAACTGCAATCGATTGGAGATGAACAACTCTCCTTGATTACCCAATGGCATTCTGCTGCGCAGGTTTTTCAAGATTTTCACCTTCCTTCCCGTGATTTCGCCCATGGCAATCAACCGCTGACGCAACCACAGCACAAAGTAGTACAGCATCACCAACATGATACCACCCAGACCCAATACCGTAAATCCGGTGAGCGACGAAATGAAATCCACTTCACTGCGCGAGAGCACCACCGTATTCTTGGCACTGTCTTTTAACACGAAATGACTCACCCCTTCCTGGGTCACAAACCCCGACAGCGTATCAAACGTATTCGCCAAAGGATAATCCTCTGAACCATACGAATAATTTAAGCGATTGTTGTTGTAAATGGCAAAACTGTATTGATTGTCGGAGTACAGCGGCTCCAACACATTGCGGTTGAACAAATCGCTCAATCGACCTTCCATGGACGACAACCGCGGCGACAAAATCACAAAGTACACTCCGTGATACCCCGCGGCGCTGCTCACATCAAACCTACCAATAAAACTCCCTTTGAGCTTGTAATTGTTGACCTTGACAAAATTGCCGGTAATGGGCACGCAATCTTCACTCTTGAACAACTGCTGAATGGATGGATAGTCATAGGAATTCTCCTGTCTGTAAGACCTACCCAACGCATTAAAATCCAAGAAATTAACCTCAAAATCACTGATATAGGGCCCAAAGTACAATTCCCGCAAACGCTTTTCAAACTCCGCCTTCGTCTCATCCGTGCAGGTGTAATAATCCACGATGCCTTTGTCGACCAGCAACTGTTTCTCCGTTTGTCCCAACCGCGCGGCCGTTTCAGCATCGGTACCTTCCAGCAGATTTTGGGCCAGTTGCGTGCGCGTGCGCTTTTCTTTGATGGCGCTTTCCTCTCCAAACAAGCTGCTCACCACAACCCCGGCCAACACAACCCGCAATACAACGCGGAGCCAATCTTGTCGGTTCGATAACCACCACTCAAATCCCATCCAGGCGTACACAAACCCCAACCAATAAGGGAAAAGGGCTTGCAAATCCCAATTGGTATATACAAAAACCAACGGCGGCAGCGTATGAGCCACTGAAATCAAACGTACAATCCAAGATTTCTGTTTGTGCAATTCAGCCCAAGCAAATCCGTGCAATCGATAAAAAATCACCCACTGCGCAGCCAACACAATCACGGCCACGAATGAAAACAAACCCAGTTTGTGAAACTGTTGAAAATCGAGATTGATTTGGCCATCCTGTACCAAATTCACCCCGTTTCTCAACAACCACACCAAGAGCCACAAGCTAGATTGCATTGCCAAATTGGCCATGATGAATGGACCCAATTCCCACCGCGTTTTCAGCACCCATTGCTCCAGCCATCTCACCAAACTACTGACGAAAAACAAGCCCAATGCGCTGAAGAATATCAACTGTCCCAGCGAACCACCACTCCAAGAAGAATAGAACAAATCCGCCGTAAACAAAGAGGTTTCGCGGAGTCCCATTAAGGTGTAGCCCGACAAAAACAACCAGTAAACACCCAACCATGCCAACGTAATTCCCAGGACCACCGCGATGTGCATTTTTTCAATTTTATACAAATTGAACAAGGCCAAACTCACCAGCAGGCATCCCGCCAAAAAGAGCAAATCAAACCAAATGGGGTGCTGAAAATTGTCGACCACCAAATAAAACAACTCCACCTCGGGCACAATCACCGGGGTGGAATTCTCTACCGGATTTCGAGAAATGGAATATTCAACCGGTGTTGGGTCTTGAAACCCTCTGTTTTGGGTGTACGATACCGCTTTGGCCTCAATCAAAGGCAACACGTAAGCAAAGGATTTCCCATCCCTCCGGGCATGGTATACCGCCACAAACCAATTCCCTTGTCGCTGTAATTCAATGGGCTTATCAAAACTCGCCGAGATCTGATAATTCTGGGTGGACCAATAGATTGGACTGCCAAACTCGAAGACAAAAAAATCGATATTCCTTTTTCTGAGCGATTGGGCAAATTGACTGTAAGCATTCCACGACAAGTGGGTACTTTTTAGCAGCAACTGTTCTTGGCGATTGATGGAGTCATCGACCCGTTTCACCAAATCGGCCGCCTCTATCATGGCCAACTCAATGGCATCCGATCGAGATTTAAGCCCCTTCTCCGCGCCCAAATTTTGTTCTCTAACCATGAAAACCTGGGACACCGCGATTAAAATCGCACCCAAAAAGATCAACAAGGTATTGCGCTGAAATAGATTCATGTGGCTCGCTTTACTTCAAAGATAACCCTTTCATCGCAGTGAGCGACGATTACAGATACCGATGCAATTGCAGATACCCCTGAACGTAATCGGCTACCGCCACTTCCAACGGCGTAAAAGGCACCCGATAGCCCGCCTCTTGCAGTCGTTGCATATTGGCCTGGGTATGATATTGGTAGCGATCGCGAATGTCGAGCGGCATGTCGATATACGATAGCTTTTCTGTTGCATCCAACGCGCCAAACACGGCTCTGACTAGATCTAGGAAGGTTCTACATTCCCCTGTGCCTAGATTGTACAAGCCACTGTTTTTGCGATTTACAAAAAAATGCGTGAGCACCGAAAGGACGTCTTTCACATAGATAAAATCTCGTTCTTG
Source organism: Bacteroidota bacterium (assembly GCA_037975865.1). Lineage (GTDB taxonomy): Bacteria > Bacteroidota > Bacteroidia > NS11-12g > UBA955 > UBA955. The sequence goes on along the minus strand of JBANFU010000217.1, from coordinate 11,336 downwards.
GGCACCGTCGGCATAATCGGACCGATGGCTTTTAAACAAGGTAACCGACCCAGTATCGCGCCACTGATTGAAGGCGTGGAACACCACCGATGCCATCCGGCCTTTGTGGTACTCGTTTGGACCAAAGACATTGAAAAACTTGAATCCAGCCCAAAAGGGGGGGACTGTGCCGGCGGCCTGTTGCTCCATGACCCACAAATCGAAACGATGCTTGCTGCTTCCGTAGGGATTGAGTGGTTTCAGCTGCGACAACAACGCCGGATCATCGGAAAATCCTGCAGCACCATCGCCATACGTTGCTGCCGACGACGCATAAATCAACGGGATGCTGTGTTCAACACAAACCGCCCAAATGGACTTGGAATAATCCACGTTCAATGACTGCAGGACCTGCTCATCGAATTCGTTGGTTTTGGTACGGGCGCCGATGTGAAAAATAAATTGAACCTTGTGGGCTTGGGTGGGCAACCACGCTAAAAATTCTGAACGTTCAATGCGATGCAACAAGGATTTACCTTCTAAGTTGGGGGCTTTTTCGGCATGTGAAAAATCATCCACAGCCACCAACTCACCATACCCCAAATGCTGCAGGTGACCCAACAAGGCCGAGCCAATAAATCCTGCCGCTCCGGTTACAATGATCATCACAGCAAACCTACAACGATTTTTTCACGTGTGAAACCCCCAAAACACAATCCATTCTCCCGTGGGATTGACGTATAATTGCAGTACGCATGAGTCAGAAAAAGCAGAATCTCACCGTTTATATCCTCGTTGCCATGGTTGTTGGGGCCGTGGTAGGACAATTAATCCACGTATATTTCCCTGAAACCATCCAAGTAAAAGACGCTTCTGGAGAAATCAAATCGATCGTGAGATCAGAGTATATTGGACAATATTTCAAAATTTTAACCTCGGTATTTCTGCGCCTGGTGCAAATGATCATCGCTCCTTTGGTCATCACCACCCTCATTGTGGGCATTGCCAAAATGGGCAATTTAAAGGCCGTTGGTCGCGTTGGCGGTCGGTCGATGATTTGGTTTTTTAGCGCCTCCTTGGCATCTTTGTTATTGGGACTCATGCTGGTCAATTTCTTCGCACCGGGCGAGGCCCTTAAATTGAATGTTAGCGGGTTCGACACCAGTGCAGCCAGCGATGTCATTGGCAAAACGCAGAGTTTTTCCGTGCAGCACTTTATAGAACATCTTTTCCCCAAAAGTTTGTTCGAAGCCCTCGCCACCAACGAGATTTTGCAAATTGTGGTTTTCTCGATCTTTTTTGGCGTGGCCTTAACCCAGTACGGTGAAAAAGGTGATGGCATTGTAAAGATGCTCGACAACCTCAGTAAAATCATCCTGATTTTGGTGGGCTATGTCATGTGGTTTGCACCTTTGGGCGTGTTTGGGGGCATTACCGCCATCATCGCAACCAAGGGATTGGAAATATTGAAAGTCTACGGTTACTACATGGGATCCTTTTACGTGGGACTTACCCTTTTGTGGATACTGCTGTTGGCCGTAGGTTACTTCATTCTCAAAGGTCGATTGACTACCCTACTGAACCACCTAAAAACCCCATTAATGGTGGCTTTTAGCACCACTTCGAGCGAGGCCGTTTTCCCCAAGCTCACCGAAGAATTGGAGAAGTTTGGGTGTCGCAAAAAAATCGTGAGCTTCATATTGCCGTTGGGCTACAGTTTCAATTTAGATGGGTCGATGATGTACATGACATTCGCCTCCATTTTTATCGCACAGGCCTACGGGGTACCCTTGGATTTGGGCACCCAGCTCACCATGCTGCTGGTGTTGATGCTTACATCGAAAGGCATTGCCGGGGTTCCGCGTGCCTCTTTGGTGGTGGTAGCAGCCACCTGCACCATGTTTGATATTCCGGCCGAAGGCATCGCGTTGATATTACCGATCGACCACTTCTGTGATATGGGACGATCCATGACCAACGTATTGGGAAATGGTTTGGCCACGGCGGCGATCGACAAATGGGAAAAAGACTGAAATGAGTGACGCTCCAAACACTTGGATGGCAGACCTGCCAAGTAGTTTAACCCAGGAATTGATTTTGGGGGTAAAGGATCAAATTGAAAAAGATTTCGGACTGATGGGCTTCACCTTTTCAGAAACCACACCCCTAAACCTAGAGGCCCTGCTGCCAGAACTCACCGATTGTATCGCCCAGTTACAACAGCACCACCATAGCACCTGGATGAAAGTGGTTTATCGTGTAGACCTCACAGAAAAACAATACAAATTTGTGCAACACATGGGTGGCAACACGCCCGAAAACATGGCCAAAGCCGTGGTATTGCGTGAATTCCAAAAGGTTTATACCCGCAAGCACTTCAGTTAGTTTGTTAATTCAGCCATATTTGGCGAAATTTGTATTCTTATGGAATTGAAAGACGTTGTTTCAGTAACGGGTATGCCCGGTTTGCACAAAATTTTAGGTAGAAACAAAAGTGGGTTGATTTTGGAATCCCTAACCGATGGTAAGCGTTTCGGTACCAACCCAAGACAGCGCATCAGTGTGTTGAGCGATATCGCGATGTTCACCGACGACGAAGAAGTAAAACTCGCCGTGGTATTGATGTCGATCAAAGCCCTTGAAGATGCCGGCAAAGCCGTTCCTACATCAAAATCTGACAACGACGAGGTGAAAGCCTTCATGGCACAAGTACTTCCAAACTACGACCGCGAGCGCGTGTATACTTCAGACATGAAAAAGTTGTTTGTGTGGTATGGCATGTTGAAAGGCACCGATTTGGATTGGACCAACTTGAACAAAGAGAGCGATGCTGAGGAAACCACCGATGCAGATGCACCCAAAGCCACTGAGGCCAAAGCCAAAAAAGTAGCGGCTGCTCCCAAAAACACCGCCATCAAAAAGCCCGCCGCCGGAGCCAAAACCAAAACCACCACGCCCCGCAAAATGGGCAGCTAAGGAGTCATGCCTAACACTTTCCTACCCGACCCTTTCATCGTCAGCAGCAAAGACGATGTGTTACCCCTATATCATCAACTGATTGAGCGCAACATCCAAACCATGGATGATTTTCGCGCCTTTTTGCAAGATGTGAGCGACCTAGAAAGTGCTTTGTCTGAAGACATGGCTTGGCGCTACATCCGGATGACTTGCGATACGCAGAACAAAGACCACGAATCGGCCTACCTTGCCTTCGTTCAGGAAATCCAACCGCATTTGGCCCCACTGGAGGATCAAATCAACAAGAAAATTGTGGCCTGTGAATTTGCCCCAGAATGGCGTGCAGAAGATGAAGCCCATGAAATTTACTTGCGCGGATTGGACGGCGCCGTTGCTTTGTTTCGGGAAGAAAACATCCCTTTGCAAAGCGAATTGGCTACATTGGCTCAGGAATACAGCGCCATACAAGGGGCGATGTCTATCGAGTGGGAAGGACAAACAATCACCTTGCAACAGGCTGGAAATGTGTTAATGCGCACAGACCGACAAGCCCGCGAAACCGTTTGGCATCTGATGCAAGACCGCAGAGCGGTTGACACGGATAAATTGAACACCTTGTTCAATCAAATGGTGCAACTGCGTCACCAAGTAGCGGTAAACGCCGGGTTTGACAATTTCCGTGATTACATGTTTAAGGCCATGGGTCGGTACGATTACAATGTATCTGCCTGTAAGGATTTTCATCGCAGCGTAGAAACCGCGGTGGTGCCCTTGCTGAAAGAACTCATGGTTCGTCGGAAATCACTGATGGGCGTCACAACCCTAAAACCTTGGGACACACAGGTAGACCCGCTGGGCAGAGAGCCGTTGAAACCCTTCCACGGTGGCGAAGAACTGCTTAAAAAAGGAATTGACTGTTTGGAGCGGATCGACCCCTTCTTCGGCCAGTGCATTAAAACAATGGAGTCCCATTCCCTCTTGGATTTAGACTCTCGGTTGGGCAAGGCCCCCGGTGGATACAATTACCCGTTGGCCAAAACCAACATGCCTTTCATTTTCATGAATGCCAGTGGAAATTTGCGCGATGTAGAAACCCTAGTACACGAGGCTGGACATGCCATTCACAGTTTTCAAATGGCCCCCTTGGGATTGAACGCCTTTAAAAACACACCCAGCGAAGTGGCCGAATTGGCCAGCATGAGCATGGAATTGTTGACCATGAATACTTGGGATGCTTATTTCCAAGACCCCCATTTATTGCAACGCGCCAAAGCAGAACAATTGGAGGGGATTTTGGGCACACTCCCATGGATTGCCCAAGTGGATGCGTTCCAACATTGGATTTATGAAAACCCCAACCACACGGTGGAGGACAGAACCGCTGCGTGGATGGATTTGTCGAACCGATTTGGCTCCGGCGAAGTGGATTACGCCGGCCTAGGATCGGCATTGGAAAACAGTTGGCATAAGCAGTTACATATTTTTGAGGTACCCTTCTATTACATAGAATATGGGTTCGCACAACTCGGCGCCATTGGCGTATGGCGTAACTATATCCAGCGGGGCTCCAAGGCAATCGACGATTACAAAGCATTCTTGAAATTGGGATACACCCAAAGCATCCCGGCGGTATACGAAACGGCGGGTGTGGCTTTCAATTTCTCCGAGGATTATATCCGTGAACTCATGGATTTTGTAAATCAGGAACTACACGCCGTGTACGAATCTTGATTCCTCTGCAGAATTTACGTCATATTCTCGTGACTTTGGTCGATTCATTCGTCAATTGGCGATGAATGGTCTTAAATTCGCATCGCATGAAAAAATTACTCTTCCTTGCGATGAGCGTTGCTGCGTTCAATGTTACCATCGCCCAAAAAATTGATTTGGACCGTGTTTATGTTGCACACCAATATCGCGATTTGCCATCGACTCCTTTGGACAGCACTTGGAGAACGTACAATGTGCGTGTGGAGGTCCCTAGCACCATTTCCGGTGCTATGTCATCATCTTCTATTGAGGATCGCATCAACCTGCAGGGTTGGAAAAAGGTTTATGGTGGCGGACATGCCCAAATTACCGTAAACTTCGACGATTTGATGTTTGATGGTCAAAAGATCGAGAATCGCAAAGAAGAAATCAAAAACAAAGAAGGCGTTGTTACCGCCACCAATTACTATTACTGGTCTGTGGTGAAATACAGCATCGGCGGCACCTATTCTGCCAAAGATTGGCAAGAAAATGCGTTGATCAATCGCACCAACATCAATGGAACAAGTTCTACTCAGATGGAATGGAAAAGTCCTGAATTCCGCAGCATGGGCGAAGCCGATCGCTATTTTAGCAACAACCGCGCGGCCATCTCCAACAAACTGGTAAAAGAGCACATGGAGACCATGTTGGCGAACATCAACAACAGCATCAACGACAAATATGGTTTCCCTGTAAGCACCGATCAAGTAAGCTTGTGGACAACCGATTCCAAGAAACACCCCGAAAACGTGGCGTTTGTTGAGAACATGACCAAAATGAAAGCCAGCATTGCCAAAGTAACGGCCAACGGTATCGATGCGGCTACTCGCGCAGAATTGATGAGCAGCATTGAGTACATGACCGGCGTAAAAGGAAAATACATCACAGAAGACAAGGGCGACCGCAAATTGCGTTATGCTTGTTCTTACAACAATGCTGTATTGTATACCATTTTGGATATGCCCGACAAAGCCATTGAAGAATGCAATGCACTGATTGCCAACGACTACGATGTAAAAGATGGCGAGAAGATGATTGAAAAATTGAACAAGGTTAAGGAGTTGATGGCTAAAAACAACAAGGTGAGCCGTCACTACCCCATTGACACAAGCAAGTTCAATACGCCCAATTAATCTCAGATATCGACTGGGATTTCAAGTAGAAATTCCCCACAAAAAAGGCCCTTTACGGGCCTTTTTTGTGGGGCGTGAAACCCGCGGCACGACGTCCATGCTTCCTGCCGACATCCCCCGTCGCGGCAAATCAAAAAGTCGCAAGCAAATCGCTACGACAAACGACAGCTACACCGTAAAGGACGACATAGAAATTGGCACACAGCAAACAATTCCGCTGTGGCTTTTTGGATTTTTGTATTGATTATAAATTCCCGCGATTGGCTTGCTCGCGCTCGATGCTTTCAAACAACGCTTTGAAGTTGCCTTTTCCGAAGCTTTTGGCCCCTTTTCGCTGGATGATTTCAAAGAACAACGTAGGACGATCCTCAACGGGCTTGGTGAAGATTTGCAACAGATAACCACTCTCATCACGGTCGATCAGAATGTTCAACTTCTTCAGCTCATTCAAATCCTCATCCACTTGTCCTACACGATCTAACACATCATCGTAGTAGTTTTCTGGTACGTACAAGAAATCCACACCTCTTCTGCGCAACTCGCCTACGGTATGAATGATATCATAGGTTTCCACCGCGATGTGTTGTACACCGGCGCCATGATAAAAATCCAAATACTCTTCAATTTGTGACTTTTTCTTGCCATCGGCGGGCTCATTGATGGGGAATTTGATGTATCCGTTGCCATTGCTCACCACCTTACTCATCAAGGCACTGTATTCGGTGCTAATATCTTTATCGTCGAACGTCAGCAACAACTTAAAGCCCATTACATTTTCGTAGAACTCTACCCAATCGTTCATTTTGCCCAACTCCACATTGCCTACGCAGTGGTCTACATATTTCAACCCTACGGGTGTTACATCCATGGATGTGGCTGGCGCCTTGTAACCCGGCAAGAAGGCCCCTTTGTAGTTTTTACGCTCTACAAACTTGTGAACTGTTTCACCATAGGTATAGATACCACTGATAACCACAGTACCAAACTCGTCTTCGAAGGTGGTTGGCTCCATGAAAGGACGTGCACCGCGCTTTACGGTTTCATTGAAACTAGCGGTGGCGTCATCTACCCAAAGGCTCAAGAACTTCACACCATCCCCGTGTTGGGCATGATGGCGGGTAATTTCGCTGTTGGGATCCAGGGAGGTGGTCAACACCAAACGGATTTTTTCTTGTTGCAATACATAACTCGCACGGTCGCGAACACCCGTTTCTGGACCCGCGTAGGCCACCAACTTGTAACCCCAAGCTACTTGGTAGTAGTAAGCACTTTGTTTGGCGTTACCCACATAAAATTCGAGGTGGTCGGTGCCATTCAAAGGCAAAAAATCGACGGATGTGGTGACGGTTTCCAAGGTTGATGTTTCCATGCGTTTGTAGTTTGAATAAAACACAAATTTACGAAATATCCTCGGGAATTGCACGTAGAAATGGCCTCTCCGCATGCAATATGACAATCGAGAAATGCTATTGTTAATTGGGATCTACGATAACATCGATGCGAACGGCGCGCCAGGCGGAATGGGCCAACGCAGCTTCACGGGCTTGTTGAATGAGTTGTTTGATGGCATTGACTTTGGTCGGTTCTTTGGGCATTTTCACCACAATTTGTTGGATGAATCGATTTTTCACCCGTGCTACGGAGGGCACTTGCGGACCTAAGACTTTGTCGGCCAGCACCTTTTTCAACTGTTCGGCCAGCCAACGGCTGGCCGCTGTGGCCGTTTGAGCGTCGGTGTGTTTGACATCAATTTTCAACAATTTGGTATATGGTGGATATCCAAACGATTCCCGGTGGGTCAGTTCATTGGCCATAAGTCCGCGGTAATCATCCTCAGACAGGGCCCGCAGCACTTCGTGCTGCGGCTGGTGCGTTTGTAGCATCATCAGGCCGCGCTCCGCGCGCCTGCCCACCCTACCCAACAATTGTTGCAACTGTTGAAACGCCCGCTCATGGCTGCGAAAATCGGGTGCATGCAACAACATATCCGTATCCGGCACCACCACCAATCCAATGTTTTCGATATCGATACCTTTGGCCAACAGTTGTGTACCTACCAGCACATCAATTTCACCGCGTTCGAAGGCCATCAGAATGCGTTGAAAGTCGTCGCGCTTGCGCAAACTCTGTTGATCAAACCTGCCCACCCTTACCGTTGGGAACAAGTCTGACAGTTCTTCGGCAATCTTCTCTGTACCGGTGCCTTTTAACTGCAAACTTTGCGAACCACAGGCCACGCATTTGGCGGGAACGGCTTGTTGATACCCGCAATAACTGCATCGTTGATTGTCGCTACTTTTATAGTACGTCAGCGAAATATCACAATGCTTGCACTGGGTTGTCAGTCCACAATCCTCACACTCAATATAGGGCACATATCCTTTGCGGTTGTGATACACCACCACCCGTTGTTTCAGTTCCAGGGCTTTGGCAATGGCGATTTTGGCGGGCTCACTGAAAAGGCCATTCATTTGTCCCGCCTTTTTCAATTCTCCAACCGATAAAAACATCAATTCCGCGGGTTTTCCGCCGTCATACTTTTGGTGTAGCTCGGCCATCGCCACTTTGTTTTGCGACACGGCAAATTGCATCTCATAGCTCGGGGTGGCTGAACCCATGAGCAGTTGAGCCCCATGGATTTTCGCCAGCTGAAACGCCGCATCCCGCCCATGATAGAAGGGTTTTTTGTCGAACTGCTTATAACTCCACTCATGCTCCTCATCCACCACCACCAGACCCAAATCGGTGAAGGGGGCAAACACGGCGCCTTTGGTTCCTACCACAAACTGCACTTGGTTTTTCAGGATGCGATCATAGAGTTCTGTGCGTTCGTGGGCGCTATAAAAATGGTGCCACACGCCCATTTCTTGGGGGATAAACTCGCGCATTTTGGCTACCAGGTGCTCCGTGAGGGCCACTTCAGGCAGCAGGTAAAGGACTTGTTTTCCTTGCGATAGGGTTTGTTTGACAAACTCCATGTAGACATGGGTTTTTCCCGAACCCGTTACACCGAAAAGCAGGGCGGGTTTTTGATGCTCGAAGGCTTCTTGGATGAGGGATTTGGCTTGTTGCTGCTCAGGGGTGAGGGCAAATTTTTCAGCGCCGCCGCGGATCACCTGAAGGTGATCGCGGCGGCGCTTCTGTATCACCACCAATTCCTTCTTCTCCAATTGCTTCAATACCGTCCGATCCATTTCCATCCCTTTCACCAACTCCGTCAACAACAACTCCCGCTTGCCCGTCCCCAACAACTGCATCATCGCTTCGTATTGTTTGGGCGCTTTTCGCTCCAAAGCATTCAACCGCAAATTGGCCAACTCACTGTCTTCCCACAGGCTACTGAGCGATATGAATTCTTCAAATTTGGGACGGTAATGCTCTTTTAACTCCTCCTCCATCACCACCATGCCCCGCAAATAGAGCGACTTTACATATTTCAACACATTCTTTACCGCCAGCTTTTGATGAATCTCATCCAACGACACCCCGTCTTTCTTGCCCAACAACTCCAATATCTGCCACTCCATCTCTTCCACATCCACTTTGCTCACCGATTCCAAATCGGCATCAGGATGCAACAGAATTTTCGTCTCACTTTGCAATCGATACCCTGCCGGCAAAGCCGTGGCCATCACCTCGCCCATGTAGCATAGGTAATACTTCGACACCCATTGCCAAAACTGCAATTGTTTGTGGTTGACAATGGGAGACTCGTCCAACACATCCAACAAATAACTCGCTTGATATCCCTCCGGCGGCAAATCACTCAACTCAAGTATGATTCCTGCGTAAATCTTTTTCGGCCCAAACTGAACCGCCACCCGCAAACCGGGGTGAATCCAATCGTTCCAATCGTGCGGAACCCGATAGGTATAAGCCTTGGGCACGGGTACTGGCACCAGTACATGAGCAAAAAGGGTACGCAATTCCGACACTACCGCAAGTTACAAATTATTTCCCGCCCCGGGTCACCAAAAACCATCGCTACTGCAACACAATGCTGAGCAAGTGCACCACAATGCCCAATTTCAAAAACGCGTCCATCACAGGTATTTTGCGATCGTCGCGAATGAAAAACATCCCCCACGACACCCAGAAGCCGGTAAACAGCGATACCCCCGAAATGACCAAATAATAATCTGGACGCCAATTGGGAAGTACCGGATCCACGATCTGAATCCAATTCAAGACCAAATACATGATTAAAAATCCCGTATTCATGGCCACCAAACCCCATCGCGCACGTCGCACCCCCGCCGCAACCACCACCGTCTTATATCCAAAAATCAGATTGCCCTTATGTCCTTCCATATCTTTCACCACCTCCCGCGTAAACAACAAAATGGCCAAACTCCCCATGTAATAAAACATGCCCCAATGCCAGTGACCAAAATGAAACCAAATGGCCAACAAAGGGATCATGGTCAACAAACTGGCCGAAACCTCTCGCAACACAGGCAGTTTTTGCAACTTGTGGCTATGGAACCAACAAAAGACCGTATAGCCCACAAAAAACACCATCACCCGCATCGATGCCAACATGGCAAAGGCCACCGCCAGAAAATTCAACACCACATACAAATTCAACAAACTACCCTCTTTCAGCAACTTCCCCATCAATACCTGCTTGGGCTTGTTCACCAAATCCTTGTCCACGTCATAAAATGCATTGATAATGAAGGCCGCTGCCACCGAAAACAAACTGGCCACCACAATGCAGTGCAGTTTAAAATCATACAACACCCGCCCCAACTCATGCCCTGAAAAGGCCAGCCAAAACAACAAATACTGAGAAGCGGCAATCAACGCCAAATTGTACCAGCGTACTACACCGAGCAGGAGGACAAACCCTGTAATATGCTTTTTGCGAATGCCGAGCATGGGTGATTACATTTTGTAAATCACCTGCAATTTATGCTCTTTCAACAAAGATTCTGCTTTTTCGAAATCTTGGGTAAAGCCCAAAATAAATCCACCGCCACCACTTCCACACAATTTCAAGTAGTAAGCACCACTCTCAATACCCTGACGCCATACCTGCTCAAACTGATCGGGAATCATCGGACGGAAATTGTCCAACAACAACTGCGACAATCCCTTCAAATGGCCAAACAATTGGGTTACATCGCCTTTCAAAAACGACTTTACACAATCATCGTTCTGTTTCTTCAACTGCGTTTTCACCATATTCCTGAATCCATCATCTTTCAACCGATTCAAGAAAATAGACACCATGTTTTGCGTCTTTCCGGGTGACCCAGAATTCATCAAGAAAATCGCGCCTTTACCTTCTGCATTCTCGGTGGGAATGCCCACAGTGCCCAAATCGCCCTGTCCTTTGATCAAAATGGGCAAATTGAGGTAGCAGATCAACGGATCCAATCCGGAACTCTTACCGTGGAAATACGACTCCAACTTGGCCAAAGTAGCTTTCAAACGCGGCAAATTATCGTGTTGCATGACATCGCTCTGCGCAATCGGATTCACGGAATATTGATTGTAAATGGCCGCAAC
>JBANFU010000210.1:0-5961 GCA_037975865.1 Bacteroidota bacterium | reverse complement strand
ATCAACAATGCCAACGTGAGTTATGAGGTCAACAAGAATTTGACATTGAATTATAGCACGAGCATCGACTACATGGACTACAACGAGTACCTGTATGAGCCCGCTGCTTTGATTAAAATGTACAACAGCAATTATCAGCAAAATGGTAATGCAAAGTGGTATCCCAGTTGGACGATGAACCGCAACCAATTCTTGACAGCCCAATGGAACAAAGAATTGAGTAAAAATCACGCGGTGAGCGCCATGGCCGGTACTGAATCACAACACAGTATCACCAAGAGCAAATACGTTGAGAATTTTGATGCAACCGGACCAATAGACCAAGTGGCAATCCCTGATACTGCGTTGCAGGCATTCAGCCGCACCCCCTATGAATGGGCATTTATCAGTTATTTTGGTCGATTCAACTATAGCTACAAAAACAAATTAAACTTCCAAGTAACCAGTCGTTGGGACGGAAGTTCACGTTTCGGCCGCAACAACCGCTACGGATTCTTCCCTGCGGCTGCGGTAGGTTATATTGTAAGTGAGGAGCAGTTCATGAAAAAATACAAATGGATTAACTTCATGAAAGTTCGTGCCGGTGTAGGTAAATCAGGAAACGCCAACTTCGACAACTATGCGCGTTGGGGTACGATTACACCAAGCAGCAACTTGCCAAAATACAACGGACAGCCTCAATTGGCGCCCTCACGATTGGAAAATCCCAATTTGCGTTGGGAAAGCACAGTCAACTTTGATGCTGGTTTGGAAATGGCTTTTGCCAAAGGCAGAATCAGCACCGAGGTTACCTACTACAACAAAGTAACCAGCGATGTAATCATGAACGTTTCTATCCCCGTGTCTACCGGATTTGGAAGTTTCTACGATAACGTAGGTGGTATCACCAACCGAGGTGTAGAATTCAGCTTGAAAACGGTGAATGTACGTACCAAGCGCGCCAACTGGACCACCAACTTCAGCATTGCGAAAAACGTAAACGAAATCACGAGCATTGGTGTATACACCCCCGATGCAATCAGCGGTGGTACCAATGATACCCGTGTAGTATTGAATCAACCCGTAGGTACAAACTTCTTGGTACGTTTCTCTCATGTTGACCCCGCCACTGGCGCACCGGTTTACTTCGACATCAATGGAAATGAAACCAAAAAGTGGGATCCCGCCAATCGTGTAGCAGTGGGTAACGTATTGCCGAAAGCCTTTGGTAACTTGGCAAACACCATCTCTTATAAAAATTGGGAATTGAACGCCAATATTTATTTCAACTGGGGCGGAAGTATTTTCGAAAGCTCTGTTAAACGTCAGTTGAGTTTGATGACCGACTGGAACATGGACCGTCGTGTATTGGATCGTTGGCAGAATCCTGGCGACGATGCCTTGTACCCAAAAATGACGTTGAGCACTTTCAATCACGGTTCAACTACCCCATGGATCAACACCGATTTGTGGTTGCAAGACGGCTCATACATCCGCTTGCGCAGTGTGAATATCAGTTACAAATTACCAGCGGCTTGGTTGAAAAAATCCAAGTTTGATGCCGCACGTATCATGCTGGTTGGAACCAATTTGTTGACTTGGACACGCTACACTGGCATTGATCCTGAAATCGCCCGTGACTTCGAAAACCCAACCGACCGTAACATGTCGGGCAGTATCACCTACCTCACCACACCCCAAGAAAAGAGTGTGAGTGTAGCCCTTAACTTCAGCTTCTAATCATGAAAACTACATTTTTTAAACCTTTCGCCATGCTGTTGTCTTTCGCTGTTGTAGGCGGAGCGATGGTGTCTTGCGACAATATGATTGAAACGCCTCCACCCAATGAATTGTTGGTGGACGATGCAATCAAAACAACCGATGATTTACAGCGATTGTTGAACGCTTCATACAATGAAGTCGCCAATACCTTTGGTGGTTTCTCACAAATGATGAGCGAGATGCAATCAGACAATTTGTCGAGTCCTAACAACAACGACCTGCGCGAATTGCACAGCCACAACGTATTGTTTTTTAACAGCACTTGCGGTGGCTATTACAGCATTTTGTATCGGGCCATTTTCAGGGCGAATTTCGTTCAGGACAACATGGACAAAGTGGCTGATTTGAGTCAGGCCGACAAAGACCGAATGACTGGGGAAATCAAATTCATTCGTGGATTGTGTCATTTCACTGCCGTGCGCATGTTTGCTCATCCCTATGGATATTCAGCTAAGAATGACCACCCCGGTATCGCCATTGTAAAAGCGGCCTCAACCAAACCTAGTCCCCGGTTAACGGTTGCCGAGGCTTACGATGCCATTTTGAGCGATTTGAAAGACGCAGAAGCTGTTTTGCCAGAATCCAATGGCGACTACGCCGATAAAATGAGCGCCAAAGCCTTATTGGCCCATGTGTATTTTCAAATGGGTAAATACACAGACGCTGCGAGCTACGCGGGTGCTGTGATTGATTCTAAGAAATATACCTTGAGCGACACAGTAAACGTATTTTCTGCGGATGCCGCGAGTGAGCACATTTTCAAAATTGTGAGCACAGGGGTAAACGACAAACGAAGCGGCGGTTACTCGGACAACTACTCGCCTGGCAATCCTACTTGTCAGTTATCCCGTGAATTGTGGGCTAATCTGAGTGCTGATGTAGCCATCGATAAGCGATTAAAGTTATTAACCGTTGTAAATGCGGGTGCACAAAACGAATTCGTGAAAAGCGAAATGTTCAATGCCCCATTCTTTAACGTCCCTGTTCTGCACCTGACACAAATGCATTTGATTCGCGCTGAGGCCTTGGCCAAAAGCGGAGGAGATCTGGCTACTGCAACGGCGGATATCAACGCCATCATTACGCGTGCCTACACAGACAATAGCAAGTTGGTGGCCAGCGGATCAACCGCACAGCAGATTATCGATGCAACGCGCGCACAGCGCAGAATTGAATTGTTATTCCAAGGCGATCGCACACCCGAAATCAAACGATTGGGCGCTGTAGAAAGTCAGAATATTTTTGTACGTGGACACCGTTGGGACTGCCCCGGATTTTTGTTGCAGTTCCCCATCACCGAGAAAACCACCATCTTTGAAATTAACCCAACAGGAGGTTGCAACTAATGAAACGCATAACTAACCTAGCCCTTTTCGCCATTGTTATGGTGCTGGGCATATCCTCATGTCGTCCAGAGAAAAAAGTCCTTGGACCCAAAGCCAGTCAACTCGACGGAATCAGCACACAGTGGATTCTTACCCGTGTTGATCAGATCGATGTGAACGTTCAATTGGCCTTCGTTGAAAGCGATACTTTACTGAACGTGACAGACGCGTACATTAGTGGCGCGCCCATGGAGATTTCATTTGACAAAGCCGGGGCTTACACAATTACCCCTGGTGCCGGTTCAAACTTGTTTAAAAACACCTCCGGTACTTGGAACTTCGACAACAATGAGTACCCAAGCAAGGTAACATTCGATGCTGCTAGTTCAACTGAAAACAGCATGAAATTGATGCGCCCTGTCCGTCCTCAAGACAACGCCTTGGTTTTGAAGTACAACAAACTTTGCGGTGGAAAGCGCACCGTGAGCTATCATTTAACCTTTAACCGCAAATAAGCCACAAGATGAAAAAGTTAATATTTACACTGACCGTATTGTTGATGAGCTTGGGCAAATTGATGGCTCAAAAGGCTTGGGCTACACCTGACCCCATCAATCCAAATGACTCTATCACCATTTGGGTTGATATCAAAAAGTGTGACCGTCAGCAATTGGCTGGAACCACCGATCCTTTGTATATGTGGACATGGACCCCAAAAGAACATCCAAAAGGTCATCCCCTAAACAATGGAACCTGGCAAGCGAGCAATGATGCATTACAAATGCGCTCAGCGGGTAATGACCTGTATTTCTACCGCATGATCCCTACTCAATTTTACGAAGTAACGGCAGCCGAGTTGTACAACAACGACATCAGTTTGTTGCTGAAGAAAAAAGATGGTACCGGTGGTGCGGCTGGTGAAGACAAAACAGAGGATTTGAAGATTGATTTGGCGCCTCCAGTTACAGGGCCCCAAAAAGTGGCTCCTTTCCCGAGATTGGCCAAAAAAGATACATTGTCGATTGGTGCAAGCGACGTTCTCACCATCCTGTACGATCGCAACTTGGAGACCAAAGACACGTTGAAAGACAAAGAAGACTTTTATGTTTTCGCCAAGGCTCGAGTGGGTGCTGGGGTTTCAGATTTCTTACAAATTGTTCCAATCACCAAAGTAGCTACGGCTCCACAGTTGGCCATGAAAAACATGGGTAACGGAAAATTTGCTTTGAGTATGATACCCAATAAGTTCTTCGCGTCGGTGAATCCGGGTGGACAAAAAATCTTGAGTGTACAATTTCAGATTGTGCGAGGAAAGATTCGCAACTCTAACGACACCGTTGACGGCACTTACGAGTATTTCTTGAATCAAAATTGCGAGTGATTTCGATCAACGCCTAGTAAGGCGTCGACCAGCTCAATAAACCAGAAGGGCGGCGAGAATCTCGCCGCCCTTCTGGTTTATAACAACTCTTGAATCTCAACTTCGTTGCGAATGATATCATCCAATACCTCTCGTTTTCTGATGAGGTGGGCGCGTCCGTCTTTAACCAACACTTCTGCGGGACGCAGACGCGCATTATAATTGTTGCTCATGCTAAACCCATAGGCGCCCGCATTATAAATTCTCAGCACATCTCCTTCCCTTACCTCTTGTAACTTGCGATCATAACCCAACGTATCGGTTTCACAGATGTACCCTACTACACTGTACAAGCGCGATGCGCCTTCCGGATTAGAAATGTTTTCAATGTGATGATAGGCATCGTAAAACATCGGCCGAATCAAATGATTTTGACCCGAATCCACCCCTACAAATACTGTAGACGTGGTTTGTTTGATCACATTGGCCTTCACCAACAAAGATCCCGATTCCGAAACGATAAACTTCCCAGGCTCGAACCAAAGTTCTAATTCCTTTCCATACTCCAGACAAAACTCTTTAAAAGCCTGTGAAATTTTGGCACCAATTTCTTCAATATCCGTAACGATATCTTCGGTTTTATAACCCACCTTAAATCCAGAACCGAAATCCATAAATTCTAAGTTGGGAAAACTACGGGCCGCCTCAAACAACAAATCCGCTCCACGCAAAAAGACTTCGGCATCCAAAATATCGCTGCCTGTATGCATGTGCAAACCATTCACACGAATGTTCAATGATTCTACTACACGAACTACATGCCGCAACTGATAGATAGAAATTCCAAACTTGGAATCAATATGTCCGACCGAAATATGACTATGTCCCCCCGCCATAATATGCGGATTCAAACGAATGCAACAGGGCACACTTGAACCGTAGGCATGGCCAAAATGTTCGAGAATGGCGATGTTGTCGATGTTGATATGAACCCCCAATTCAACAGCCTCTTGGATTTCAGCAAAATCCACACAGTTGGGAGTATACATAATTTCATGTGGCTCAAATCCTGCCCGCAGTCCCAACTGAACTTCTTGAATGGATACTGCATCCAAGCCCGCGCCTTCCGCCTTAAGCAAACGGAGAATATTAACATTGTTCAATGCCTTTAAAGCATAATGCAACTTCACCTTGGTGTTAGGGAAAGCATGCAGCAATCGTTTATACTGAGATTGGATTGT
The DNA here is from genome assembly GCA_037975865.1 of Bacteroidota bacterium. Taxonomy (GTDB): domain Bacteria; phylum Bacteroidota; class Bacteroidia; order NS11-12g; family UBA955; genus UBA955. The sequence goes on along the minus strand of JBANFU010000210.1, from coordinate 274 downwards.
TTCGGCGTGATACACGTATACAGGTGTCCCGTATGTTTCTGCGATGGATTGTAAAAGGGGGTTCGGAATGGATTGGTTTAACATAAATCTACTTGTATTTAAAAATGGATATATAGATAATGGGTATTGGATTAGGGTGCTTTCAATTAACGGGTTTTGATGAAGGTCTATTGGACAAACAACCATGAAAATCACTGAAATTCGATAATTTGAGATTCGTTAGAGTATCAAGCATTGTTTTTGGCTATCATGGATCAATTTCTCAAAACAAAAA
>JBANFU010000209.1:0-4569 GCA_037975865.1 Bacteroidota bacterium | reverse complement strand
TTGTACACAGACGATCAGAAAGACAAAGACCCTGACCGCGATTGTGTATCACTGATGACCATCCATGCGAGCAAAGGACTGGAATACCCCGTAGTATTTATCGTTGGAATTGAAGAAAACCTATTCCCTAGTCAATTATCGTTGCATTCTCGGGCGGATCTCGAGGAAGAACGACGATTGTTCTACGTTGCCATCACCCGGGCTGAAACCAAATGCTACCTCACGTTTTCAACCTCTCGGTTCAAGTACGGCAGCTTGGTTCCTTGCGAACCCAGTAGATTCATCCAGGAAATTGATCCACAATACTTAGACATGAGCACGGCGTCGCTGAAATCCGCCTCTCCGTTTGGCGGTTCAGGGGGTGGCGATTTTTCCGGAAGTGGTTATATCGGCGGACAGTATGCCAGCAGAAAGGTGGAGGACAAACCCACCAAAACAGCCAAGTTGTTTAGTGCGAGCAAACCACCCTCTCCACCCGTACCCCCCGCTGACCCCAACTTTGTGGAGGGCGACATCAGCGGCTTGAAGGTGGGCGACAAAGTGCAACACCAACGATTTGGTTTTGGGGTGGTGGTAAGCATTGAGGGAGATGCAGCCAGCGCCAAAGCCATTGTCAATTTTGACCAAATGGGACAGAAAACGCTGGTCTTGAAATTTGCCAAAATGCGGATCGTTTAATTGTGCTGAAAATCACTAGGTGAAAAACAACACTTACCGCTTTAAGTAAACATTTTTACTCAAGGCAGAACGCATTCCATCGTTGAATTCCAGTATCAAATAATAGACCCCTTCTGGCAAAAGCCCCCCAGAACAGGGAGCCATATTACATCGACCATCCCAATACTCCCGCTGAGCAACATTCGACCGATAAACGACCTGTCCCCAGCGATTAAAGACAGACCAATCGGCGTGGGGGAAGGCCCAGATATTAGCGATGGCAAGAACATCGTTATCTCCATCATCATTGGGAGAAAATCCTTCGGGTATAATGACTTCCAATTCGGGATGCAATAAAAACTGTTTGCAGACGGTGTCTTCACAACCCATGGAATCAGTAATAATTAAACAAACGCGCAGTGGATCCCAAGTCAACGTCGACGGAAATTGATGTATTGGACTCTGAATTAAAGAATTGGAACCATCGCCAAAATCCCAATACCAACGAACTGCACCCACTGAACGATCAACAAATCGGTAGACGGGAATGCCACTGGAGTCAATATCAAAACGCGCATCAACCACCCTACTCCTCACGCGAATCAAAACTGTAGAATCGCAACCGTGCATGGAGCGCATGGTATCGTATATCACGAATGGCGGTATATACCACCGACCGCGGTATTGTAGAGAATCCACATTACAAACATCCATATCCACCCTTACGGAGGGATTGGGATACACTGTAAGCGCTGTTCTAACCATTGAATCACAGCCACGGCGCCCTTTTAATGTATCCAGGTAGACTCCCTGCGATCGATATACATGAGGGCCCACGCGAATCGAATCCCCTTCACAAATGAACGATTGCTGTGACGTACTATCGAATAATACGGTCAATATCAACCGCTCAATGGAATCACATCCCACTGCATTCACCATTGTATCCCTGTATGTTCCCGTCACGGAAAATTTTTGTTGCCACAAGACAACGGAATCGCCTCTGCAAATGGTGGCCACGGTATCTCTAAAACTTCGATTGCGCACATTGACCGTATAACGCACGAAAGAATCACAGCCAAAAAAGGTTTTCAATGAATCCGTATACAACCCAGGGGCAAATGCCTTTTTGCTGTGGAAATAAAATGTATCGCCCTCACATATCGACAAAGCGATGGCTGTGTCGAAGGATTGTTTCACCTGAAAGTATGCCGTTTTAAATGTACCTGTACAAAATGACGACACGAAAACGTAGAGTTTGTAATCCGTATTCATGGATACATCCGCTAAAGAATCGGAAAATTCATTGGCAACCCCACGGGTGCGAACCAATTCATTGTTTTTGACTTTTCGCCATACAAACGTGTACGTCAGTGTGCTATCGGGATTTTTCACCTTAGCCCATAGGGGCTCTCCGCAACTGCGCCAATAAGAAGTTTCCAATAGGATTTTATTGCCACATGGAACGCCACAGTCCACGGCAGCCGCAAAACTATCGCCTGAAACGTACAGTAAATGTTCATCGAAATTATAAGAGATATCGAATACCCTCTTGTTTTCTCCTGGCAGAACTTGTAGTATTTTTTGGCGCTGAAATTTAACTCCATCAAACTGATAAACGTGTACTTGCGAACTATCAGCACCCAAATATATGTGATTACATGAGTCCACGGCGATGCCACTTTGAAAGTTCACCGTAAGATGGGAAATCGAATCGGCGGCCAATATTTTACCCGTGGATTTATCCATGGCAACAAAATGTTTCCCATCGTAAACGTAAAGGTATTGATCATAAACGGCCATGCCGTTGAATCGGTTGTGCGATACCCAGTCGGCCAGCCAATGAAATCCGTAACGCAGTGATTTAACCACACTATTTTGCATTTCCCAAAACCCATTGAATCCCCATTTCGCCTCCCAAAAGCGCGCATCGAAGGAATCATTGATCGCGACCACCCGGTTCGAGTATTTTTTTGAAGTGTAGGCCTTGGGTCCAACCCCTTGTGCCAAAACGGCGAAAATTTTCCCATGATCATCAACCACGGCATTCACGTAATCTCTGCCATTGCCCACAAACTCTTTGATGGCACCACTGCCCTCGGTGGAATCCTCGGTCAAACAACTCTGTATGGCAGTTGGGAAAGAATCGGAGACGTTATACAAATCTGTATTGAGGATGTGAGCACCAGCAAAAAAACCCATGCTTTTATGGGCCGGCACGAACTGAATTTCCCAAAATTCCTTGCTGGGTTCTGGCTCTACGGGTTTAGCCCAAAAATGATCATTTTCACCATTTTCATTGATTCTAAAAAACGAAGGTGGTCCACTACCCGGCATACAATACACTTTTCCCGAACAACGATCCACGCGAATTACGCCATAGGGACCTGAATTGAACCGCAAATACACACCGGTGGGTGAACCAACCATCGTCCACAAAAGCGTTCCATCGGGCGTGTATTTACACACCTTCTGTCTGTAGCCGATGGCTTCGCCATAAAAATACACATTCCCAAATGCATCAAAATCGGCAGACATGACCAATTCATTGGTATGCGCAGACGTATATGGATCATGCGCTTTGATTGTCACAAACGGATCAATTTCAATTTTTCCATACTGCTCAATGAGCGAGGAAACGGTTGCATCGGTTTTTGAATCCAATTGCAGCTTTATGGTATTTCCAGAAATTCGATATTGTACATTCAAAGCGGCGGCAACATCGCTCAACACAGACAAACCCGAATCGGACCATTGAAAATCGGGGTGGTTAAAACTCAGCTTGGAGGCCAACACGGTGGGAGTTCCCACAGAGAAATCAAATCCAATGCGCTGAAAATCACACCCCTTGTGAAGGATATATGAATATTTAATCCCCGCTTGTTTGGCATTGATGTCGAACGAGATGTCGATTCCAGGATACAAATCATGCCAAAGCACCGATCGATACCCTTTGCTTCGATACTGTGGTTCTGAAAAAGTAAAATCATGTTGGGTTTCACCGGTTGCAATCCAAGTATGTTGGGGAGAAACACCCCGAAATCGTTGAAATAAATAAATCGTATCCCAAAGGGCCGGTGCTGGACCTGAAAACTCTGGGGATTTTTCGCGCCGTGTTCGGATGCCCTTGGGAACAATCTGACGGTAGCCAATACCTTCATCGGTCAATACATAGGCACTGAATCCGGCATCATACACATACTGAATGTGGGCGAATTGGGGGTACTCTAGGTCAAATTGACCTTTGTTTTTTATCCAATATCTGGACTGAAACACATCTGTTTTCGCCCATTTGGCATCCGATTGACCCTGTAACATTTGGCACAGTAAGCAAACAGCCAGCAAAAGCCAGTGCGACCGCAAACCCAACCTGTTGCATACCAATTCCATGATCTATTGGCGAATATACTTAAACCCAACTAGTTTCATCATCCGGAGATAAAACCACAACCGTTGGTTATTCCATTCACTTTCATTATATTTGCACCCCCGTTTTGAAGAAACGGGATTAAAAAAACACAATAAAGACATGGCAACCAAAATTAGATTGCAAAGACACGGCAGAAAGAAACGGGCTTTCTTTCACATTGTGGTAGCGGATTCGCGTTCACCAAGGGATGGTAAATTCATCGAGAAACTCGGTAGTTACAACCCCATCACCAATCCAGCTACAATCGTATTAAACGTAGACCGCGCAGCCCAATGGCTGATCGACGGTGCTCAACCCACCGACACTGCAGCTGCAATTTTGAGCTACAAAGGTGCTTCTATGAAGAAACACTTGCAGGTAGGTGTGAATAAAGGCGCTATCAGCCAAGAAGAAGCCGACAAGCGCTTCGCTACTTGGTTGGAAGAAAAAGCCGCTCGCATCGAAGCGAAGAAATCTAACTTGGCCTCTGCTGCACAGAAAGT
>JBANFU010000132.1:0-27134 GCA_037975865.1 Bacteroidota bacterium | reverse complement strand
ACTTTGAAATTATGATGAAAGTGGCAGTCATTGGCGCCGGTGTGATGGGATCAGGCATCGCCCTGTGTAGCATCCAAGCCGGATACCCTACCGTTCTGTTCGATGTACATCCTGCCGCCCTACAAAAAGGTCAGGACTACATCCAAAACCAACTCGATATCGCCGTATCCAAAGGCAAAACCACGGCCGAAAAAGCCGCAGCCGCCCTCGCGCTGCTGTCCACCACCCCAGATCGCTCTACCCTGGTGGCCGATTTCATCATCGAAGCCGTCTTAGAACAACTGCCCATCAAACGCGAATTGTTCGGATTTCTGGAAACCATCAACACCCCAGAAGCCATCTTCGCCACCAATACCTCCAGCATTCCCATTACCCAAATCGCCGCCGGACTTCAACACCCAGAAAGGGTAGTAGGGGTGCACTTTTTCAACCCCGCCCACATCATGAAGCTGGTGGAAGTCATCAAAGGCGTTGCCACCGCTACCCACGTGGCCGAAACCGCCTTCAACTGGTCGCAATCACTCGGCAAAACCACCGTGTACGCCGCCGATGCCCCCGGTTTTATCGTCAATCGCGTGGCCCGACACTACTACGTAGAAAGCCTCAAAGCCCTCGAAGAAAATACCGCCTCCCTCGAAGCCATCGACCGCCTGCTCGAAAGCAGCGGCTTCAAAATGGGCCCATTCAAACTCATGGACCTCATCGGTGTGGACACCAATTTCAGTGTCACCAGCTCCATGTTTCAACAGTTTCATTACGATGCCAAATTCCGACCCAGCCGCATCCAACAACAAAAAGTGGATGCCGGACACCATGGCAAAAAAACCAAACAAGGGTTTTATAAATACGAATAACGGGTTCACCATCAACGCATCCATAAAATCACAATGAATCCCAGGAGCCCAACAACCACAAGTATCCAACAAGTCACAAAGTGGCGGTGGCTTGCCATGGTGCTCCTGATGCTTTGCGTTGGGCTGGAACTCCAATCCTGCGACGGTAACAATCAAGCCACAGAAAAGATTCCGACCGGACCGGTGAACCTCAACATCGACCTCAATCTTCCAGCCTATATGCAGCTCGCCAACCCCGGCTCCCATGCCTATTTTGAAGGGGGCGTGAAAGGGGTGATGGTCATCCACGACTATGACGACAATTGGTATGCGTTTGAACGGGGATGTGCGTTTCAACCGCTCGACAACTGTGCCAAGGTTTGGGCCGATTCAGTGAATATCCAAATTCGTTGCGGAACCCACACCAGTACTGGGTTTCAGCCCTGCTGCAATTCCAAATATACCTACTCCGGATTCCCCCTCGAAGGCGAAGCCCGCGGACGCCTCGCCCGATACCAAATTCAACGCAGCGGAAACGCGGTGATGGTATTCAACTAAAACGCGACACAAATATTTTTGAGCCATCGTCAGAATGGGAACAAAAAATGGGTAAAATTTGTGAAAAAACTTTTTTTTAACCCCTCATTTCCTATATTTGTCAACTACTATAACCCTATTCTAACCGAATATCTATGCAAAAAAACTACTTCAAATCATCTGTTTTTGCAGCGCTGGCCACCCTATGCACGGTGCCTGCACAAGCCCAATCGCCCGGATCCCACTCCCTAGAAATTGGTGGCGGTATCCACGAATATATGGGCGACCTTGGTTCGTCTATCGGCTTTGCACGCAGACCCGACTACCAAGCGGTTCAAGTGAACTTTGGTTATTACCTCAATCCCGCTTTGGATTTGGTTGCCAACTTCTCAACCGGAGATGTTGGATACGCCCGCAAATGGGAAGGTTGGAACTTGCGTCCAGAATACATGTACCAGTCGTTCCGCGCCAACGTGGCCGATCTAACAGTAGGTGCACGCTTCAAACTGAACAACGGTAGCATCCTCTCTGAAGACGCCAAAATTGCCCCCTACTTCCAAGCCGGTGTGGGTGGGTTCTACGCGCACAGCAAAATCACTTGGGGTCCAGATCCCTACGTGCAAGATGAATACTACTACACCTTGACAAAAAAGCCTGCCATCACAGAAATGAACGCAGCGCTTCAAGGGGCCTTCGGTATCAACTTCTACATCACCGAAAGAATTGGTTTGCGTTACAGCTACACCGCTACTTATACCCTGTCAGACATTTGGGATGGTGCCGCTCAATCCATTCCTGATCCTGTAAACAACGTATACAAGCACCAATTATGGCGCACCAACGACATGTATGGTTTGCACTCTTTTGCCGTTACACTGGCCTTGGGTGAAGGTACTGGCGTGTCGCCAAAAGCCCCCAAAGACAAAGACGAAGATGGTGTTCCAGACAAATACGATTTGTGTAAAAACACCGAACCCAAATACCGCCGCTTCGTGGATAGCGTTGGATGTCCTGCCGATACCGACAAAGACGGAATCCTCGATGCCGATGATAAATGTCCTGACGTAGCAGGTCCTGCTGAATTCGGTGGTTGCCCCGATTCTGATGCCGATGGTATCCAAGACAAAGTAGATGCTTGTCCTACCATTGCTGGTATCGCCAAATTCAACGGTTGCCCTGATACCGACGGTGATGGTGTGTCAGACAAAGAAGATGGTTGTCCTACAGTAGCCGGTTTACCCGCCTTCGGTGGTTGCCCCGATACAGATGGCGACGGTGTTGAAGACCGCAAAGACAAATGTCCTAACGTTGCCGGTGCCATTGCTGGTGAAGGTTGCCCTGATTCAGACGGTGATGGTGTTTACAACAACATTGATAAATGTCCTGATGTAGCCGGAACCGTTGCAAGCAAAGGTTGCCCCGAAATCAAAAAAGAAGTGGTTCAAAAGATCAACTTGGCCGCCAAAGGCATCAACTTCGAAAACGGCAAAGCCGTGATCACCGCAAGTTCTTTCAAGAGCTTGGATGACTTGGCTACCTTGTTGAATACCTACCCTGGTGCTAGCGTGGAAATTCAAGGTCACACCGACAACAACGGTACCCCTGAAGCCAACAAAACGTTGAGCCAAGACCGCGCCAACGCCGTGAAGCGTTACCTCGCTGCCGGTGGAGTTGCTGAAGCCCGCATGACCGCCGTAGGTTACGGACAAGAAATGCCGATCGCCGACAACGCTACCCCTGCTGGTAAAGCGAAAAACCGTCGCGTAGACTTCAAATTGAGCTACTAAAATTCTCATTGCATAGAACAAAAAAGGCCACCGCAGGGTGGCCTTTTTTGTTTTGTAACCCCCCGCATCTCATCCCCATTCCCTAACTTCGTTATTATGTCGGACCGCCATACCCCAGCCTGTTACATCGCCTGCCTCCTGCTGCCCCTGTTCAGCCTAGCCCCTGCCGTCGCCCAAACCCCCTCCCAACAACAAACCCCCAGCACCAACCCCTACCAATCGGCCAGCAATCCCCACTACTGGAAAAATAAAAAACCCTACGAAGGCTATTGGCAGCAAGATGTGCACTATACCATCAAAGCCATATTGAACGACGAAGCCGAAATCATCAATGGCGAAGAAACCCTCGTCTATACCAACAACTCACCCAATACCCTCACCGAAGCCTATTTCCACCTATACCAAAACGCCGTACAGCCGGGTTCGCTCACCGATGAACTATACAAGCAAAACCGCGCCAAGGTCACCTACGGACAGTATGAATCGCAAAAACTGGGTACCGTCATCCACAACATTCAAATCAACCCCAAAGAAACCCCCATCAAAGACGAACCTCGCGCATCCCAAAATACGCCCTTCGAAATCCAAAATACCCTGCTCAAAATCAAACTGCCCACCCCCCTCAAACCCGGGGAGCAGATCACCTTCCAAATCAACTTTACCACCTACTTCGACCGCGGAAGCATCCGCCGTCGCATGAAAGTTTACGACCACCACGGATACAAACACTTCAACGGCGTGCATTGGTATCCCAGAATCTGCGTGTACGACCGAAAATTCACTTGGGAGACCGACCAACACGTAGAAAAGGAGTTTTATGGCGATTACGGCTACTTCGACATATCCCTCACATTGCCCAACCACTACATCGCCGAAGCCACAGGCACCTTGGTAAACAAAGAGGAAGTTTTGCCCGCTGCCTTGAGAAAACAGCTCGATATCGCCAATTTCAAAGACAAACCCATCGGTTCGCAGCCCTCGGTGATTGTTCCGCCCGATGGCACGTACAAAACATGGCACTATCAAGCCGTAAACGTGCACGATTTCGCCTGGACCGCCGATCCCACCTACCGCATCGGTGAAACCACTTGGAATGGTGTACAATGCGTGGCCATCGCCCAAGAAAACAACGCCAAAGGATGGCAGCAAACCGCCCAATTCACCGCAAAAGTCATCGCCACCTATAGCCGCGATTTCGGCTTGTACAACTACCCCAAAATTGTATGCGCCGATGCCGCCGATGGCATGGAATACCCCATGATTACCCTCGATGGCGGTTACTACCCCAGCCACCAAAGTCTCATCGCCCATGAAGTGGGCCACAACTGGTTCTTCGGCATGGTGGGATCCAACGAAACCTACCGCGCGGCCCTCGATGAAGGCTTTACCCAATTCCTCACCGCCTGGTGCATGCGCAAACTCACCAAAGAATCCCAACCCGAACTCAAACGCGCCTTTGCCGGCTACATGGAGGATGCCATCGACGGAACCGACGAAATCCTCGAAACCCATTCCAACGACTTTCATTCGGCCACAGGACATGGTGGCGGATACAAACACGTGTACTACAAAACCGCCTCCATGCTCTACAACTTGCAGTACTACCTCGGCGACTCTGTCTTCCTGCAAGCCATGAAAAACTACGTGGAACAATGGAAATTCTGCCACCCCTACATCGAAGATTTTAGAAATTCCATCATCCAAAGTGCCCAAACCGACCTCAATTCTTTCTTCGATCAGTGGTTTCAGACCAACAAAGCCGCCGATTACAGCATCAAACACATCTCCCCGCTCAGCAAACCCAACTTCTATCGCGTGACCCTACAACGCCACGGCAAAATGGTGATGCCCGTGGACCTCGATTTCCTCATCACACCCAACAACTCACCCAACGCCACCAACAACAGCGTTACACCGTCCGATATCTTCTACGCCGTAACCATCCCGGTAAGCCAATACCAAAAACCCGGTCGCTACAACCTCAAACCCTGGATTGGCTGGGACAGACTCCGGCCCACCTACACCTTCGACATCGAAATGCCCGTCGACGGAAAAGTAAAACAAGTCTGGTTGGATCGCAGCGGCCGACTGGCCGATATCAACCGCGTCAACAACGTTTGGAAGAAACGCAGTGAGTGGCGGCTCGACCTCGGCAACGGAGAAAACACCAACTACTTGGGCGTTTACCAAGGACTCATCCGGCCCGCCGTGAGATACAATGTGGCGTCCGGCGTGCTGCTGGGAGAGCAAGAGTGCGGTCAGTATGCCGGACGCAAAAAGCTATTCCTGTTGGGACTCTATTACGCCCCCGGCCTGGAAGCCCGCTTCACACCCGCCCAACAACTCGAATACCAAGCCCTCTTTAAACACCAAACCCGCGGCGGTGGCACCTACTACTACCAATCCCTCCTCTACAACGAAATCAACACCCACGAAATGGGCTGGTTCAACCAACTCGGCAAAACCGAATACGGCCTGTATGGCAAATCCATGCAGCGCTACCACCGCCTCATCCGTCCGCTAGACAACCCCCTCTACAATCCTTGGATCAACAGCGTCGCGAACGGCCATGATCCCTACTTTCCTCAACAATCCCTCCTCGATGGCTACCTCCCCACCGCCAACCAATGGAGCTATATTGCCCAAATGCACCTCAACCTCTACGTAAAACAAGGCTACAGCGGCTGGGGTAAATCGGGCTCCCTGCGATGCGATATCCGCATGCCCTCTCCCTGGAGCCAATCCCAATACGGATTCGTACAACTAGAGTGGAAACACTTCCAACCCCTAGGAAAATCCTTCCTGCGCCTGCGCACCCTCGCCTACCTCGGCGGCGGTAACAACCCCACCCCAGAATCCGTCCTCTACCTGGCCAGCGCCAACCCCGAAGACGCATTTTCACAGCAGCCACTCTACAGAGATTATGGCATGCTCGATTTGGTGAGCAGTCGCCCCATCAACACCCTCCAAGTCAATGGCGGACTCAACCTGCGCGGATTCAATGGCTACAGTGCCCCCAAAACCGTGAAACAAGCCAACGGCACCGACACCACCCTCGCGTTTTTCCGAGGCAACCAAGGCCTGGGCGTCAATGCCGCCATCGACCTCACCCCTTTCTTCCGCTGGGTGCCCAAAACCAAATTCATCAGCATCAACCCCTACCTGTTCGGCGATGCCGGCATCATCGGTCAGCCCCTTACCTCCCCCAACAAGCAACAACAACTCGTCACCCAACAAGTGTACAGCCGACTCCTCGCCGATGCCGGTATCGGCTTTAGCACCAACCTCAAAAACGCCTCGGCCCTCACCAAAAACAAAGCCCTGAAGGCGGCTAAACCCCTCAACTTGCGAATCGACTTCCCCCTGTGGGTAAACGCCGTTCAAAACAACAACAACTACCTGCAATTCCGCTGGCGATTCAGTATAGGCACCGATTTCTAATTACCTTTGCTCCCGTGAATACCCTCTGGCATCATCAAACCCAATACAATGGCGACACCCATCAAATTTTGGGGGTCTACCACAATGATGTCGTGCATTACCTCTCCCTCAACCCCCAATTCCAGCCGCTGTCTTACGAGGTCATCAAACACCCCGCTACCCTCAAAGACAACATCACCTGGGTGGATATCCACGGCAACTTTCAACTCCTGCCACAAGCCTTTGTAGAGGCCCCCATACCCGGCTTTCAGCCCTGCATCACCCGCAAACTGAATGCCCACGTTTCCATGGCCTTTCAGCCCTCCGGCAAACCCCAACCGCTGCCCACAGAAACACCCCAATACCACCTGGCACAAGGATTATTCGCCATCGCCAACACCTACGCCAACCACAAAGAATGCGTGAGCGTGCTCTGGTTCCACGAACAAACTGCCATCGTATTCGCCTACCGAAACGGCGAACTCATCTTCGCCAATCGCTACCCTAGCTCCAATACCCAAGAACACCTCTACTACGCCCTGCTGCCCTTCCACGAGGACAAATTAACACCCCAACAGCTCGGCCTATACGTACTGTGCGATGAACCCCAACAAGCCGCCACCGTGCAGCTGTTCCAAAAGTTCATCCCCCAAGCTGATGTAAACCCACCCCACCTCCCCTGGGTGAGCCCCAGCCAGGCACCCCTGCTTCATATCGTTTGTCCCCTCATCAAATTGGCCGGATGCGTGTCACAGGCGGACATCTAAAAGGGAGAATCATCCCCACCCAGTTCGCCAGCCATGTGCGTCCCTCCACCGATCGGGTGCGGGAATCTCTGTTCAACTCGCTCGACCACCAAAAAGGCATCGCCGATACCCGCGTGCTCGACCTCTTTTCCGGATCGGGCATCATCGCCCTGGAATTCTTGACCCGCGATGCGCAAGCGGTGTATAGCATCGACCTCGATAAAAAAAACATCGCCCACCAAAAGCACATCGCCAAAAGCTGGGAACTCCAAACCTGGCATATCGCCACCGGCAACGCCCTCACCCCCCTGTCTACTCTCAGCAAAAATCGCCTGGAAGGGTTTGAAGAAGGGACAACGCCGCCGCTGTTTGACTTCATCTTTGCCGATCCGCCCTATGCGATGCCCAACATCCAAGGACTCCCCCAACTGCTGCTGCCCCTGCTCGCCCCACAAGGTTGGCTCATCATCGAACACAAACCCCAACTCGTCTTCGCCGAACAAGAATTCGCAAAAAAAGAATACGGAAGTACCACAATGACTATCTTCGCTACACCATGAGCAAGATCGCCGTTTTCCCAGGCACGTTTGATCCGGTGACCATCGGACATGTAGACATCGTCAATCGCGCCAGTGAACTGTTCGATGAAATCATCATCGCCATCGGTGTCAATACCAAAAAAACTACGCTGTTCGATCTCCAAGTGCGCAAACAATGGATTCAAACGGCCTTCGCCAACAATCCCAAAGTGCGCATCGAATCCTACGAAGGACTCACCGTGGATTTCTGCAAAAAAATGGGCGCCAAATTCCTCCTGCGTGGACTGAGAAACGGCACCGACTTCGATTACGAGTCACACATCGCCCAGCTCAACAAAGCGCTTTGGAACGACATTGAAACCGTGTTCATCATGTGCGACCCCGCCATGAGCTATGTGAGCAGCACACTCATCCGCGACCTGATCATTCACAAGGCCGACTACGCGCGATACCTGCCCGAAGGCGTTACCCCCGTTTGAATTGGGCTACGCAACGCTTAATCACGTCGTGTACACTCTGATAAGAATTGAATTCCGGCGTATTGAACCAGTCCAAATCGGCAAACTTCACCTCTGAAATGCCCTCTTCCATCTGAGGCTTTAACGTGCCCTTGCCCGTACTGTTCATCAAATACCAATGCGTCTCCTTCAACAATAAAATGTCGTCCTCGTAATACACATGGTAGGTCTCACCCACTTTGTCGCTGATGTTGATCATGTTGATCCCCGTCTCCTCCATCACCTCGCGCAAAGCCGCAGCCATCTGATCCTCATGACGCTCGATTTTCCCCTTCGGCAAATCCCACAATCCGTTGCGCTTGATGGTTAACAGCTGATTCTCTTTGTTAAAAACCAACCCGCCAGCCGCCTGAATCACCGTAAAATCCTCCATGAACTCACGAATGGTGGCCTGGGGATCCGGACAAATCAACCCGAAATGCAAAGGCTTTCCGTTGTTTTGCGACGATAAAAGGATCTTGAAACTCTTCTGTAGCTCGTCGTCCCCGATAAAATACATATTACTCAAACCACGCAATGCTTCCGGAGAATCTGCGATTACCAAAGCACCGTCGTTGAAATAGATTTTATAACTTTGCACTTCCATGTCCAATCCAGCCGCAAAATTAGCAAAATTTCTCCTAGAAATAAAGGCAGTTAAACTAAGTCCCTCACAACCATTTACTTGGACTTCAGGGATCAAATCACCCATCTATTGCGATAACCGCATGGTGCTGTCCTACCCCGAAGTGCGCACATTTGTCGCCGAGGAATTGGCCGCACTCATCCAAAGCCAGTTCCCCCATGCCAACCGCATCGCAGGCATCGCCACCGCCGGTATCGCCCACGGAGCCTTGGCTGCCGATAAAATCAACATGCCCTACTGCTACGTGCGTCCCGAACCCAAAAAACACGGACTTAAAAATCAAGTGGAAGGGGAGATGCATCCGGGCGACAACATCGTGCTCGTAGAAGACCTCATCTCTACCGGAAAAAGCAGTTTCCAAGCCGTTGAAGGCGTGCAAAATGCCGGTGCCAACGTCATAGGCGTTGTAGCCCTGTTTACCTATGGGTTTGCCAATGCCATGGAAAAATTTGTAGAAGCAGGCATCCCCGTGCATACCCTCACCAACCTGCCCACCCTCACCGCGGTGGCCGCCGAACACGGTTTTATTCAACCCTCAGAGCTGGAAACCGTTAACCGCTTTGCCCAGAATCCTGCGGCTTGGGGAGAAGGTCTCTAACCACCGACAGCGGCGTTACGCTCGCCCCCTCCTTGTGCCAGGCCACCATTCGCACCTTTGCGGCCTTGAAACCCGCCTTGTGTCGCCTACTCCATTCTACCCCTTCGCAGTGCAACGCAAACACTTCCGTTACCCGCACCCCGCGGATCGGACCGATGCGCTCGCCCAAATTTTCCGAAATCCATTGGGTTAACGCCCCCTCCCACGACACCCCCTGCAGTCCGCCGCCCGCCCCATCGTCGCCCACCACCGCCTTCAAACAACCCGTATATTGTTGGTCCGATCCCAACCCAAACGTGAGCTCGTACTGTGATATACCCCTTCCCAGCGGACGCACGTACAACAAAATGGCATCCACCTGCAACGAAATCGTCTCCACTGTATCCGAAGAACCCACCGGTTTGGTGGCCGTCCGCCCGTTTAACAAAGCCATAAACAACCTGCGATCCCACACCTCCATCAACAGCAAAACCTGTATCGTCCAGGCCTGTTTTTGTAATTCGTCCCATTCCCGCCAACGATCCAGCCCCGCCGCAATCTCTTTCTCTTCGATGCTACCCTGAGGCGGACCCAACACCAAAGCCAGCGCCTCGTTCAAAGAACCCGCAAAGCGCTGACTTTCGGTCAAAAGCCACAAAGGCAGTCCCGTGGCCGCCACAATCCACGACTTCAATCGGGGCATAGAGACTTTTTCCGCAACCATCAACCCGTCAAAATTCACGCATCCCTCCTTTCGATCATGTCTTGTTCTACCACATCGGCATCCAATCCCAACGATTCGCGCAGATACTGGGCCAACACCGCACTAAATCCATGGGTGACGTGCACGTGTTCCGCCCCCGCGGCCTTCACGGCCTCAAGGAGCTGCGGCCAGTCGGCGTGATCGCTCAGCACAAAACCTCTATCCACCCCACCCCAATCCCCCGATTTACTCACGGCCATCCAGCCGCTGCAATTCGCCAAAGAATAATTTCCCAGGGGCGAGATCCAAGCCGAACGCAACGCGTTCGGCGGACAAACCACCAAACTGTTTTCCGTGCTCACGCCGCGATCCCGCAAATCCGTCATTCCCCCAGAACCATCCACCCAAGATCCAAAATCAAACCCGCTGTTTTCCAAAACCGTGTTCGATGCCGCAATGGCGCTGTGACAGATCACCGGTCCCACAGACCGATCCAAATACTTCAATATTCGCTGCGCCTTGCCCAACGAATACCCCAACAACACCGAAGGCCTGCCCAACGAAGCATTGCCCCGCCACCAAGCATTGATATCGTCGAATACCGTCTGCTGTTCCCGCCATTGGAAGATGGGTAGACCAAACGTACTCTCCGTGACGAAGTGGTGGCAGCGAACCGACTCAAAAGCCGGGGTTAACCCATCACCCACCGTCTTGTAATCACCGCTGATGACCCAAACCTCACCACGGTAGGATAATCGCACCTGCGCGCTGCCCGGGACATGTCCAGCCGGAAACAACGTCACCTCCACGCCATTCATCCAAATGGACTCGCCATAGGCCAGCGACTGCACCGAAATGCGCTGTCCGAGGCGGAGTTTGAGGATTCCTACCGACTGTGAATGGCATAGGTAATGCCCCATACCCGGACGAGCATGATCGCTATGGGCATGTGTCACCAAGGCTTTGGGTACACGACGAAGCGGATCGATATACAAATCGGCCTGCGCGCAATAAAAACCCAACTCGGTAAAAGTGACCAACGCCATCCCCCCAAATTTCCCGCTTTTTGACATACAAAAGGGGAAAAAGTTTCGGTCAAATCCGTGTGAAAACAGACGCAAGGACAAGGGGTTATGGCCAAAAAAGAGTTAATTTGCGTGAATTAAGTTATGAAAAAACGCATATTAAGTTTGGCCTTGGCCTTCTCAGCATTATTCCAGCTGCGGGCCGATGAAGGCATGTGGCCGCTCACCTTGCTGCAAAAGATCCAAGATCCCATGCAAGCGCGCGGATTGAAATTGTCTGCCGAAGACATCTATTCCATCAACCAAGCCTCTGTGAAAGACGCCATCGTTCGATTGATGTCTAAGCAAGGCCGTATGTTCTGCACCGGAGAAATCATCTCCAAGCAAGGGTTGTTCCTCACCAACCACCACTGTGGTTATGGAGCCATCCAAGAGCTTTCTACCAACCAAGACAACATCCTGAAAAACGGATTCTGGGCGGCCAACCAACAAGCCGAGCGCCCCGCCAATTTCAACATCGGATTGTTGCGCAAAATTGAAGATGTAACCGGACAAGTATTGGCCGGCATCGCCATCAACCAAGACGAAGCCACCCGCGCCAAAGCGGTTGCCGCCCAAATCGCCAAAACCAAAGAAGCCGTAATCGCAGCTTTGGGCGAAGAACGCAACAACTATGTGGTGGAGATCTCTTCCTTCTACAACGGAAACCAATTCCTGGCGATGTACTACGAGGTATACCGCGACATCCGCCTGGTGGGTACACCCCCGGAAAGCGTAGGTAAATTTGGTGGGGAGACCGACAACTGGCGTTGGCCCCGTCACACTTGCGATTTCAGCATGTTCCGCATTTATGCCAATGGCAACAACAAACCCGCCGATTTCAATGGCGCCAACAAACCCTTCGCACCCGCGCACCACTTGCCCATCAACATCGGTGGGATGAAAGAAGGCGACTACGCCATGATCATGGGTTACCCCGGTCGTACCACCCGCTACACTTACAGCGAAGGCATCAAATACTTGGCCAGCAAAGAACGCCCCATGCGCGTGCAGTTGCGTCGCGACATCATGGATGTGTACGAGAACTACATGAAGCAAGACGAGTCTGTGCGATTGATGTACTCAGATCGTTTGGCGAGCATCGGTAATTACTGGAACAAATTCAACGGTGAAGCCCATGATTTGGCCAAGCCCAACGGACTATACGATACCCGCAAAAGTGCCGAATTGGCGTTCGAGCGTTGGGTGCGTGAAAACAAAAAGACTGATGTTTATGGCGACGTAACTGGTCTTTACGATGAGGCTTACCGCGAGTTGTATACCTATGGTTTGTACCCTGTGTACTTTCAAGACGGTATCTCCAACAGCCAGTCGATGACGTTTGCGATGTCGTTCAAAGGATTGGCCGATGCCCTGAAAGCCAATGCGAAAGACACCGCCATGTCGCGTGCGATGTTGCGCGGCCTCGATGAGATGTTCAAAGAATACAACGCCACCATCGAGAAAGAAGTATTGGCTGTGGTATTGAAGCACCTCTACGAAGATTTGGACCCCGCTTTGCTGCCGGCAGATTTCACCGCCTTGGTGGTAAAAAACAAAAGGAACTATGCGGCCATCGCCGAAATGATTTTTGCCAAATCCATCTTCACCAACAAAGAGCGCATGGCGAAGTTTTTGGCCAAGCCCTCGGTGAGCAAGTTGGAAGCCGATGTGTTGTACAAGATTACCAATGGCTACTTGAACAAATTGCGCGTGGATCTGAAGCCCGTATACGATGGCATCAACAGCAAATTGGATCGCGCCAACCGTCTGTTCTTGTCAGCCCAATTGGAAATGTCGGCCAGCAACAACGTGACCATGGCCCCTGACGCCAACGGCACCATGCGTTTGACCTACGGCACTGTGATGGCCTACGACGCCCGCGATGCGGTGAGCTATTCTTACTTCACCACCGCCAAAGGCATTTTGGAAAAATACAAAGCCGGCGATTTTGAATTCGATTCACCCCAGCCTTTGTTGGCCCTGATTCGCGCCCGCGATTTCGGTCAGTATGCCGATAAAGATGGCGAGTTGCATACCTGTTTCCTCACCGACAACGACATCACCGGTGGTAACAGCGGAAGTCCCGTCATGAATGCCAAAGGCGAATTGATTGGTACCGCGTTCGACGGCAACTGGGAAGCCATCAGCTCTGATTTCGCGTTCTTACCCAAGGTACAGCGCACCATCAGTTTGGATGTTCGCTACACGTTGTTCATCGTGGAAAAATTGGGCGGCGCCAAGCACCTGATCGACGAAATGACCATCGTGAAATAATTTTAAATCTCCCATACACGAAAAAAGGGCTTCCTCGCGGAAGCCCTTTTTCTTTGAGCTATTTGTTTCTTGGATTTCACCGCAGGGAGCAACTAACAACACCCGCGACATCCTTGAATCCGATTGTAATTAGCGGCTGCGAGAGAACCATCCACCGCGGGAGGTTTTCTCTTCCACTTTTTCTTCCTGCTTGGCAAACGGGTTCACCACCTCGATGCCATTCACCACCCTGTCCACAGGAGCAGACGATGCTGAGGCCACCGGCACATCTGATACTTTGCCCGCCGCCGATTCAATCACCAACGCATCACGCAATTGCTTTTGCATGGTACCCACCATACTCACAAAGGTTTCTTTGGAAGCACGCACCTTGGAAATGGTGTAGCAACCCATCAACTGTCCAACTATATACAAGGCCATAGAACGGGCGTCGGTTTGATTTTTTAATTCACCGGCGATTCTGCCCGACATAATCGCCTTCTGGATGATTTTCACCTGAACTTCGTTCACGGCTTCCAACTTTTCACGAAACAATTCATCGGAATGACTCATCTCTAAAATCAAGTTGGTCAACACATCCCCACGTTTGATGCTGGTCTCAGTAGCCTTGCTCTTCTCTTGTTCCAATACCGCATTCAAGGCCTCAGCCACACCGCTTTCGATGTTGGCCAAACTCGCCCATTTCTGCTCGTAATAAGGCAACATAACTTCATCCACCACCGCATATCCCAGTTCAGTTTTGTTTGGGAAATAATGGTAAAATGCGCCTTTGGTAATTTTCAAACGGGCAATCTCTTTGTCGGTACGCAAGGTCTCAAAACCCTTTGCTTGTATCGCTTCAAAGCAACGTTGTAAAATCAATTGTCGTGTAGATGTACTCATAGGGGGCACAAATATACCAACAAGTTTGTTTAAATGTTAACAAAGTGTGGAAAACGCAAAATTTTTCTGGGTCATTTGTCGCAACCCCAAATAATCAGGCCTATTTCTCCATGTCAGGCCCCAAAAATGGAAAATTCACCACCGATTAAGGCGTCAGTCTTCCGTACATCCGTGGGAATGGAATGCTCTCGCGAACGTGCTTCAACTTACATACCCAAGTAACCAAACGCTCTAAGCCCAACCCGAAACCCGCGTGAGGCACGGATCCGTACCTGCGTAAATCCAAATACCACTCAAACGCCTCCATCGGCAATTCGTGCTCCTGAATCTTCGACGTTAACAAATCCACGTCCGTCTCCCGCTCGCCGCCACCCACAATCTCTCCATACCCCTCCGGCGCCAATACATCCACACCCCGCGCAAAACGAGCGTCCTCAGGATTCCGCTTCAAATAAAACGCCTTCACCTCGTGAGGCCAGTCGTATACCATCACCGGACGGTCAAACAAACGCGTCAATACCGTCTCGTCCGACCCACCAAAATCGTTTCCGTATTCAAAATTCTTCGCGCTGGCAATCCACTGGGGAATGTTCCGCAAATCCTCCTCCACGTCCGCCTTCTCCTGCTTCAACTGCGTAATCTTCGTCTGATGGAAATTGATCTCCCCCTTCTTCATCCCCGGCGCAGCCACCTTGGCCTCCCGCTCCGCAATCTCCGCATCAATCCCCGCCAACTGCTGCTCACAACGCAACAACTCGGCCTCCAAACTTTTGATGCTGTTCACCCCGTTCACATCCTCCTCGCCCTTGATGATCCGTACCGCCTGGTCGTATGTCATCCGTGGGAACGTGCCCAAACTGCTCTTCAACACCGACGTGTCCCGTCCAATCGTCTCCAACTCCTGCTCGCACTTCTCCAATACCCTTCCTACCACATGCTGCAAAAAGCCCTCTATGCAATCCATGTTCTGGAAAATGTCGTAAAACGCCATCTCCGGTTCAATCATCCAAAACTCCGACAAATGCCTGCGCGTCTTCGACTTCTCAGCCCGAAACGTAGGACCAAAGGTGTAAATTCTGCCCATGGCCATGGCCATCGCCTCGCCGTATAACTGTCCGCTCTGACTCAAAAACGCCGGCTCCCCATAAAAATCGGTTTCAAACAACGTGCTCGTGCCCTCACACGCGTTGCCCGTGAAAATCGGCGCGTCCATCTGCACAAAACCCTGACCCTGGAAATATTCGTGGATCGCGTAAATGATGGTGTTACGAATGCGCATGATGGCCCATTGACGCGTACTGCGCAACCACAAATGACGCTGGTCCATCAAAAACTCAATGCCGTGCTCCTTCTTCGCAATCGGGTAATTCTCCGATACACCCACAACCTCTACAGACGTCACCTGCAACTCTACACCCCCCACCTGCTTGTCATCAGCCAATACCAACCCCTTCAATACCACGCTGGTTTCCAAACTCACCGATTGAGCCGCCGCCAAAAACGATTCGCTCGCGGTTTCCGCCGTTACAACGCACTGACAGTAGCCCGTACCATCACGCAAAATGATGAAAACAATGCCCTTGCCCTCGCGCTTATTGGCTACCCACCCCCGCAAAACTACCGGTTGGCCAATGTGGCTTTTCATGTCCTGAATAACAGTCGACGGAGAGGTAAAATCTGGTGTGCTCATGGTAAAACGCTGGTTTTATTTGGTTGTGTGCAAAATTGCTTGCACAAAGATAAGAAAAGGGCTTTAAAATTTTTGGCACGATATTTGATATTAGGGCACCCTTGCCTATATTTGTGTTATGGCCCTCAAACAAGAGTTATCGCAAAAGTTTCTGCAAAAGCTGAGTCCCCAACAGATTCAGTTCATCAAGCTGCTGCAGCTCAACACCCAAGACTTTGAGGAAAAAGTGAGTCAGGAGCTGCTCGACAACCCCGCGCTAGAGAACCTGGAGGGGGAAAACGACCTCGCGGACTACCGCAGCAACGACGACCGCAGTCAAGAATTGCGCAACGAAAAAAGCGACGAAACCAAAGACAATTACGACCAAGACGACCTGAATGTTAACAGCGACTTCGATGAATACAGTCAAGACATCAATGTTGATGAGCTCCTGCGTGCCGGCGGTGACGACGACTACAGCAGTTTCCGCATGGGTGAGGATTACAACAACGAAGAGCAGCGCGACATGCCCATGGCCGCGCAAAGTACCTTCCACGAATACCTCTACGAGCAAGCCCGCGCCATCTTTGAAGACCTAGAACTCGAACTCGTTTACCACCTCATCGGCAGCATCGAAGACGATGGCTACTTGCGTCGCGAACTCCGCAGCATCGTCAACGACTTGGCCTTCAACGAGAACATCCTAACCACCGAAGCCAAGCTAGAACGCTTGCTGATCAAAATTCAGAATTTCGATCCCCCAGGAATCGCGGCACGCGACCTGCAAGAGTGTCTGTTGCTGCAGTTGTACAAGAAAGACTATGGCGATAACCCCGCCATTGACTTGGCCGAGAAATTGCTCTCGGAGCAATTCGAGGCCTTCACAAAAAAACATTACGACAAAATAAAAAAGAGCCTGAAGATCAACGATGAGCAGCTCAAAGCCGCCATGAACGAGATCCTCAAACTCAACCCCAAACCCGGCGAAACCGGGAGCATCAGCGTGAAAACGCAATACATTGTACCCGATTTTTCGGTGAGCAACGACGATGGTGTCCTACAAGTGCGACTCAATGGCCGCAATGCCCCCGAGCTGCGCCTCAGCGCCTCCTACGTGGAAACCCTCAAAGCCTACGAATCCAGCGCCCACAAAGAGAAACAACTCCGCGATGCCGTTCAGTACATCAAACAGAAAGTAGACGGCGCCAAATGGTTTATTGATAGCGTGAAACAACGACAAAATACGCTCATGAAAACCATGCAAGCCATCGTTCAACGTCAGAGAGAATTCTTCCTAGAAGGCGGCGACGAAACCAAGCTGAAGCCCATGATCCTCAAAGACATCGCCCAGCAAGTAGAACTCGACATATCCACCATCTCTCGGGTGGCCAACAGCAAATACGTAGAAACCGATTTCGGGATCTTTCCGCTCAAATTTTTCTTCTCCGAAGGACTCACCAACGAAGAAGGGGAAGAAGTCAGCAACCGCGAAATCAAGAAGATTCTCAGTGATGCGATTGGACAAGAGGATAAAGTAAAACCCCTCACCGATGAGGCCCTCATGGACCTGCTCAAAGAAAAAGGCTACAACATCGCCCGCAGAACCGTGGCCA
Source organism: Bacteroidota bacterium (assembly GCA_037975865.1). Taxonomy (GTDB): domain Bacteria; phylum Bacteroidota; class Bacteroidia; order NS11-12g; family UBA955; genus UBA955. The sequence goes on along the minus strand of JBANFU010000132.1, from coordinate 9,344 downwards.
AATACCGCGAGCAGTTAGGCATACCCGTTGCAAGACTCCGGAAAGAAATTTAATTCATACTCAACTTCATTCAACCAGACATACTACCTTTCGCAAACTAAGTATGTGTATTAACCAATCAGATGAATTCAGCTTTACATTTGTGACATAATATTGAACCCAAAATCAATATTTCCCATATGTCAATTATTGACCTATCTACATTCAACCTAATACACAAAATGATTCTGCTCTTTGTGTTGAGTACTTTTGGGCTGATGTGGATGCTTAAATTATCATTTAAACTAAAATGGTTCGACATACCCGTTGCTCGATCATCCCATAATGGCAATATTCCAAGAACAGCGGGTATCATTTTAACTTTCTTTTCTGTAGCATTATTAATTGTATGGGGTCCCAAGGAATTCATTCACCCTTTAATAATATTATCTTATATTTTCTTTTTTTTTATTGGTGTTTATGATGACATAAAAAACCTAAAAGCATCTACTAAATTTTGGGCACAATTAATTATCTGCGGAACGATCACTCTCTCACTTCCAGAGTTTAGAATTAATAATTTTTATGGTATTTTAGGGCTATATAGTATTAGTTCTATTTATTCTATTATATTTTCCATTTTCGTTTATATTGTTGTAATCAATGCGTATAATTTAATCGATGGAATTGACGGACTGGCACTGACTTTTTCAATATTTGCGATTTTCATGTTAAGCATTGGCTATAATGACATTAGCCAGCCAATGACCAATTATGGCATGTTGTTGATTTCCATACTTTTGCCGTTCTACTTTTTCAATTTCAGCAAAAAGTACAAAATGTTCCTCGGTGATACTGGTTCTATTTTTCTGGGAATGACAATCGTTCTTATGGTCGGCTATTTCCTAAATTCCAACCACCCTGTAGTTGTTCCCTTTGGAATGAACCGGGCAGTTTTTGCATTGGTTGCATTGTGCTATCCGTTGCTCGATACACTAAGAGTTTTTATTTTACGCGTTACCAAAGGCCTATCCCCATTCACCGCAGATAGAAATCACATTCACCACAAACTTCTTAACATTGGATTTAGTCACTACTCAACAACCATTTCATTGTTAGTCTTCAATCTTTTAATTCTCTTCGTCAATTGTTATTCGTTACAGAACATAGATGCTAACGCAGTTGTGATTATTGATTTCATTTTAATCGGCATTTTTTTTGTTGGTGGAGTTTGGTTTGCAAGAATCAAAGTTCTTAAACGACATTAATCCACAAACAACTTCTGCTTGCGGATGACCTTGCCGTCAGAAGTGCGTTTTAATACCGCCACATAGTATCCAGAGGCCCAAGTTTGGGTGTCGAACCGCGTTTCATTTTGCTTTAGCCCGAACGGCTCCGTCACCTTCCGGCCCAACAAATCAAAAAACTGGACATCCATCTGATCCAAAATGTCCTCGTTGCGAATCTCCACCACCACATCCGTCTCAGTATCCACCGGATAAATCAATACCTCGTCGTAGACCACCGTATCAAAAATCCGCATTCGCGTGATAATCTCACGCTTGATTGGCAACTCCGTGCGGAAATCCGTAATTGAGGTGCGCATCATCTGCACCTGCTGCTTCGTAAACAAGTTCTGACAAGCCTCGGTAGAATAATCCATGTAATTCTCAAACATATCGGGCAGATCATTCTTCGGCTCCACACAGGTATTTCCACCCAAATTGCATGTAAAACCCGCCCCGATGCCCTGCAATGGGGTATCGTCGATGTAATCATCCACCAAACACTTGTTCACCGAATACTGGTCGTCCGCCCAAATGTGTCGCAACCCAAAGAAATGACCCACCTCATGTACCGCGCAGCGTCCTTTGTTCGATGTAGCAATCGCCCCCGTGGCGCGTGGGTTGTTTCTACCCACCACCTTGTAATGCAACACCACACCCTGTCGGCTATCAGCCACCCAAGAACCGCTGGTCCAAGAAGGATGTCCATACGGCGGATAAGCATACCCCAACAACCCGTCCTGGTTGTTCACGCTTAAATCACACACCCAAATGTTCAAATATTTGGTGGGATCCCAAGGATCATCACCACCCGTGGCCGTCGCCTTCATCAAATCCTGAATGTTTCCGCCCGCCGAACCAAACGTAGTTTTGCTCGTTAGCTTGCGCACAATGCCGTTGGTAGCCACCCCGTTGGGATCCACCTTGGCAAATTCAAATTGTATACGCGCACTGCCCGCCCGCGACTTAAAAATGGCACGGGTCTTCACCGAATCCGCATTCAAACGATTGAAATCGCGGTTCAATACCTCCAACTGCGAAATGATCAATGAATCATGCAAATTCTCATTCGCTACATTGTAAATCACGTGAAATACCACCGGAATGGTGTACACCGTATCGTAATAGTATAACGTGTCGCGGATGACCTTTTTCCGTCGGTCCAACCCCTGCGCTGCCAACTTCAACGCATCCGAAGCCTTCGCCCGTTGCGTCTGTAAATCGAATTGAGCGCCAAAGCCAGGATACTGCTGCTCCAATTGCTGCAGCACCGTGACAAACCCACAAGGTTCATCGGCGTGCAGGTTGACCTCCGACGTTCCCACCTGCTGCGATATCAAAGTGCCCACTGAAAGTATACACACCCATACCAACGCCAACAATCGTTTTTGCCAATTTCCAACAGGAAAAATCATCATAAGATTGCAAATTACTGCAAAATGTCAATCAATCCCACGCACTGACATTACTTTAACAGTTTTGTGGTTGGGATTTCAACCATACCCAAGACGCACAAGCCCCAAAAACAAACAATAATTTTACTTGCCCTTGAACACCGGCTTGCGCTTTTCATTGAAGGCCGACACACCCTCTTTGTAATCCTCGCTCCGTCCTGCAATCTCCTGACAGTAGGCCTCGTATTGCAACATGGTCTGTAAATCGGAATGCCCTGCCTTGTTCAACATCTTCTTGATCATCCCAATGGCTAGGGTAGGTGCCTGCGCATAGTAATCAGCCACTTTGGTCACTTCCTCATCCAACCCCTCCGCAGAAACCACGCGGTTTACCAAGCCCCACTCCAACGCCTGGGCCGCAGAAATCTTGGGCGCCATCGTGGCCATCTCAAAAGCGCGCGCCGGCGAAATCGCCTTGGGCAAAAAATACGAAGAACCTGAATCCGGCACCAATCCCACATTCACAAAGACCTCTATGAACGAAGCATTTTCCGCCGCCACAATAAAGTCACAAGCCAAAGCCAACGAAGCGCCCGCACCCGCCGCCACACCATTGATTCTGCCAATGATGGGTTTGGGCATCTCACGCATCGCCTTGATGATGGGGTTGTAACGCTTGTACAAAGAATCACTCAACGACCGGTTTTTAGATCCCGCAATCGCCTTCAAATCCTGACCACTGCAAAATGCCTTGCCCGCACCCGTCAACACCAACACCCTTACTTCCGCATCCTTGGCCGCCTCTTTCAACGCCGCCTGCAAATCGTAACTCTGGGTTTCATCGAATGCATTGAAAACATCCGGACGGTTCAACGTGATGTGCGCCACACTCCCGCGCTTCTCATAAATTACACTGGTCAACTCCATAGTGCGAAATTAAACTATTTTCTGATGACCGCACCCGCCGCCTCGAAGGCCTTCATGAATGCCTGCATCTTGCTGTCAACCTCCGACTCGGTTAATGTGGCCTCGGGATTCAGAAAATGGAACGACATCGCCACCGCCTTCTTGCCTGCCTCCAAGGGCTTGCCCTCGAAAACATCGAACACCCGCACATCCTGCAACAACGGCGCCTTCACCGTCTTCACCACCTGCATCAACGAAGCAAACGTGGTCGCCGTATCCACCACCAAGCTCAAATCCCTTCGCATGCCCGGATACTTCGGGGCCGATACCACCGCAAAACCCTCACCCTTGTTGCTCAACAACTTACGCCATGGAATTTCAACGCACCATACCGCAGACGAAATATCCGCAGCCTTCAACCACGCCTTAGGCGCCTTGAAAATCTCTATGGTATCAACCGACGCCTTGCTGCCCAATCGCACCAACAACCCCTGTAACAACCGCTTAATGTCGTAATACCCTATCTCCTGTGGCTTGGCCTCCCAGCTCTCTTGCGATACACTGCCCCAAAACACCATCGATAGCGTAGGCGTTTCCCTGAAACCCTTGGCCGTTTTTTGGTAAATCCGACCCAACTCAAACAATTTCACACCCTCCGCCCTTCGGTTGATGTTATACGCCACCGATTGCAACAACCCCGGAATCAACGACGCACGCATCACGTCCATGTCGCTGCTCAACGGATTGCTCAAATGAACCAAATCTTCCTTATCAGGATACCAAGCCGCGGGATGCAATGAATTGGTCGCCGCTTCCAACAGCCCCTGGTCACACAAAAACTGTCGCAACACGTTCTCCGATTTCCGCAACTTCATCCCCTCAAACGTGCCCAACGTCGCCTGCAATTTGCCATTCATCGGCACGCGATCGTACCCGTAAATGCGCATCACCTCCTCGTACAAATCCACCGCCTGCTCCACATCGTTGCGCCAACCCGGAACACTTACCTTCAATGCCCCATCGCCCTCAACCCCAAAGCCCAAGCGCTCCAAGATCGCAACCACCTCAGCCCCCGGAATGTCCAAACCCGCAAACGCAGTCAAATCCTTCACCTGCATCTCCACCACCCGCGCTTCAAACGGCACCGGATACACCGATGTAGCACCCGTCCAACTTCCGCCCGCATGGGCCTCCAAATGCTTGGCGATCTGCATCGCAACCCCCGCCATATTCTGCTTGTCTATGCCGCGCTCGAACCGGAATCCCGCATCCGTGTGCAAATTGTGTCGCTTCGCCGACTTCCGCACCGCCGTAGGATGAAAATGCGCCACCTCCAACACCAAACGCTTCGTATCGGCCGAAACCGCCGTTGCCTGTCCACCCATCACCCCCGCCAACGCAATCGGTCCGCGTGCATCCGCTATCACCACATCCTGTGCATGCAACGCGATCGACTTGCCATCCAACAACACCAAAGTCTCCCCCGCCTTCGCCAATCTCACGGTGATTCCGCCCTCAATTTTATCCGCATCAAAGGCATGACTTGGCTGTCCCGTCTGATGCAAAAAGTAATTCGTAGCATCCACTACGTTGTTTCTCGGCTCAAGGCCAATCGCCCTCAGCCGGTTTTTTACAACGGCGGGACTCTCGCCCAATTGCACCCCCTTCACCTCCAAAGCGATATACCGCTCACACCACTGCGCCTCCTCGATACTCACAGATATCCCTGCCTCTTTTTGCTTCCACTCCGCACTGGCTTCCGCCTCCTTCTCCGCGATGCGATCAAATTTTACCTGTAACAACGCCGCCAAATCATTGGCAACACCCACATGCGATGCCGCATCTCCCCGGTTCGCCGTGAGCCCAATTTCCATCACCTCATCCTTCACCACGCCAAAATACTCAGCCGCTGAAGTGCCCACCACCGCCGCATCCGGCAATACCAAAATACCATCGTGACTGCTACCCAACCCGCACTCGTCCTCCGCACAAATCATCCCCTCAGAAACCTCGCCCCGAATCTTCGCCTTGCCAATCACAAAAGGCTCCTTGCCCGGCATCACAATCTCTGTGCCTACCAAAGCCACCACTACCTTTTGTCCCGCCGCCACATTCGGCGCACCACAAACAATCGGCAACAAAGTCTCACCGCCCACATTCACCGTGGTTACCCGCAAACGATCGGCGTTGGGATGCGTTTCACATGTTACCACCTCGCCAATCACAAACCCCTCCAAGCCATTACCCGCACTGTACCAAGTGTCTAGGTACTCGACTTCAAGGCCGCTCACAGATAACAAATCCGATATTTCTTGTGCCGATGCCTCCGTAGGCAACAGCGATTTTAACCAATCAATGGAAATTTTCATGACGTCTTGCGAAGATAAAGATTTAGCGTTTGCCTTGTTGCATCATCTCGCGACGCGCCTTCTTGAACCGCACGTAGAAGTAAAAGCTCGACCCAAAAACCGCCAACATCAGCCAGCCCGCGCCCGAGCCAATGCCCGAAGCATAAAACTGCAATAAACTCTCGGTTCCGCTAATAGCGGCCGCGACCAGGGATAAGAGGGCGAGGACGTGGTTTTTTATCATTGGGTAAATTGATTGTTCCTGAATAATTGATGATCTCCCAGTCGGTGAAAGCCTGATTGCTCACCAAGCCCGTGCCGGTTGTGATTTGGTCCTCTCCCGTGATTTTCACGAATTTGTCGGTGCGAATCACCCCCGACTGCTGATCCCAAATCAACTCCTCCGTGTTCAACGTCTCGCCCTTGATATTCAATATCTCCACATTGTTGCGCACGATCACCTTCTTATCATCCATGTAACTGATGCCATACTCGGCCGTCATATAGCTTTCCAACGCACCCTGCTCATCGTAAAAATCCACTTTCAACCCCTTCTTCATCAACAAATAGGGATTGCGCTTGGCCTTCACCGCCATGAGAATCGGGCTGAAAACCCTCGCCCGCAATTGCCCAGAATCCGTGTACTCGATGGTCACCTTCTCCGCATATTCCGCGCTCTCAAACGTGCCCTTCTTTTTCTTTACCACCACCTTTTTGTGCGTATCGCTACACCCAACTAGCAGCAGCAAACCTATGGCCAATAGCCCCCGCATGGTTAATCGAATTTTCTACGCTGAAACCAGATATCGCCCAACTGCAACCCCAACGTCAAATTGATGAATTGCTCCTTCGCCAAGCCATCGGTCGCCAAACCGCGCTGCACGTAGTCCAACTGCAAGTGAACCACACTGCTCAACACCGTATTGTCATAATACCTGCGCACCAACGGAACACCCACACCCACAAAAGCACGCTGCTGAATGATGCGATTGCTGCCTAGGCCGTTGGGTTTGGTAAATGAATATTGGGTCTCCGACAATACACCCCCCACACGAACCGGCCAACGCATTTTCTTGTGGCTGGGATGCTTAAAATCATTGGGATTCAAAGTAAACGTAAAGCCGTAATCCGTGCGATCCGTATACCGTCGGCCCGCGTCAAAAAACATCGGATCCAAACTGCCCCAAACCTGTTTGCGGTAGTCCAACGCCACAGACCAACGCTGTCTGTATTGAAACAAATACCCCGCACCGAAACTGTTGGGCAAGGACAACGCCGTTCTGGGCGACAAGGCATTGATCACCGTATCCACCACATACACCTGGCTGCCCACCAAGTCCATCGTGCGCGTCAACCGCAACTGCTCCCCGGTCATCCCCGAGAAAAATTGTGCACTCGCACCAAACGTGTGGTAAGTAGAATCCAACTTGAAGAAGGTCATGATGCCCACCTTCTGCTGAAATCCATGCACGTTCACGGATTTGATATCCTCCAACAAATTCAAATCGTTGCTGTCAGGCACACTGAAAATCGACTGGTCATTCAACTGGCCAAAAACCCGACCGATGCTATAACCCAAGCTCACATGCTGACCAAAGCGGAACGCATTCGCCAATTCCACCATGTTTACCCCACCATAACCCGCATGGGTGGTACGGTTGGTAAACGGCGTACTATCGCGAAACGTATATTGATACCCCACGGTTGTCAACGGTTGCAACGAAACCGCAGAATTGATTCCGTAACGCGTGCTTTTGATGCGCTTCTGCTTGGATCCACTGTCCAACATCGCCCGCCGGTGGTAATAATTGTACGTCCTAAAACCCAAATTCAAATAGCCCAATCCGCCACCCTGAAAGGTCTGCGTTTGATCGCCCGCTTGAATTTTTGCCCCCTTGAAACTGCCGCCCACATCAAATGTGGTGTAATATAAATTACCCAACGTGGCCGGATTGTGCATCGTATAAGAATACGCCCCAGAGCGCGTGTGCAAATTGCTGCCGCACTGCACTTGATTCGTTCCCAACCACTCCCCAATACCGAAATTGCTGTAAGGAGAAAACGTGAGGTTTTGTCCCCCAGCCGATTGGCCCTGAACATGAGAGAATCCCAGTAGTACCAGAACGGTGAAAAAAAGTTGTTTATTGGGCTGTCTCATGGTATTGAAGTGCGTGCATCAGCCCGTAATGAACGAGCATAGGCTCCACAAATATCTTTGTTTTCTGTTGTTCCGCCAAGAATAACCCGTCGCCACCCGTGATAAATACCTGTCCATCAGGGTGTTTTTCGAGGAACAGCGCAATTTGTCGGTGCGATTCACCCACAATCCCCTGCTGCACCCCGCACAAGATGCTCTCATTCGTGCTATTTCCCCAAGCGCCCACAAACGATTCGTGACTGACCAACGGCAGCTTGCCCGTTTGCTGATGCAACGCCAAATACCGCATGTGCAACCCCGGCGAAATACTGCCTCCCAAATAACATGCCCCCGCATCCAACCAGTCATATGTAATGCAAGTGCCGGCATCCATCACCAAACAAGCCGTGATCTCCCCGCGCTGACCCATCAAACAATGCGCCCCCAACACCCCCGCCAATCGATCCGCACCCAAAGTGTCGGGCGTGGCATAACCCATCCGCACCGGCAAATTCATGCTGCTGCTGAACAAATGCACCGGACAGTCCAACCCCGTAAGCCAAGGTATGTCCTTCCGCACCGTACTGAAAATACAAGCCCTCAACTTCACCCCACGCAATGCCTCCGCCTGTAGCAGAGAATCTACGTCGGTGAATACCCCGTGAAAACGCAATATGCCCTCTTCGCTGAAGAGGGCATATTTCGATGCTGTATTGCCAAAATCCAATGTGAGGTACATCGTACCAGCCAATTATTTTGCGATGCCTACGCTGCGCTTCTCGCGAATCACAGTGATTTTCACCTGTCCGGGATAACGCATCTCAGTCATGATGCGGTTCGAAAGCTCAAACGCCAACGTGTCCGCATTCTCGTCGTTCGATTTCTCGGCCGACATGATAATACGCAATTCGCGACCCGCCTGGATGGCATACGCCTTCTCCACGCCAGGATAGCTCAATGCCATATTTTCCATCTCCTTGATACGCTCAACATATTGGTCGTCGCCGCGACGTGCGCCCGGTCTAGAACCAGAAATCGCGTCGCAAGCCTGAATTACAGGACTCAACAAAGACGTCATTTCAATTTCATCGTGGTGTGCACCCACCGCATTCACTACCTCAGGATGCTCGCCGAACTTTTCGCACAACTTCATACCCAACAAAGCGTGTGGCGTTTCCTCGTCGTTGTCAGGACACTTCCCGATATCGTGCAACAAACCCGCGCGCTTCGCCAACTTCACATTCAATCCCATCTCTGCCGCCATCGTAGCACACAAACGCGCCACCTCTCGACT
>JBANFU010000125.1:0-4727 GCA_037975865.1 Bacteroidota bacterium | reverse complement strand
TTCCTACAGCCCAACCCATAATAATCAAATACATCCCTACCCAGGGCGATAAAATCTGCATCCGTCTCTTGTCCGCTAAGGACCGCTAAACTGTTGCGGTGGTTGCGAATGATGTGGGGAATGTGTTTGAAATAGGCAGAAAAATATCGGGCAGAATTATTGCTTCCCGTAGCAATGGCCACATCCATCGCTTTGAGTTGCTCAACAAATACAAGGTATTCAGACCATACTGAATCCATTGTGGCGGCCTTCAACAACAATTGTTTTGGCAATACGGCATCGTCAGAAGATAGTTTGGCACTCACCCGGTACCCAGCCAGTATGCCCACCAGAATGTCGTGCAGTCCTACCAACGGAATGTTACCCGCCATGATGATGCCCAAATGGGTATTGTGGGGCGTTTCAGGCCATTGGTAGCCTTGCAGCCAAGCTTCGATGGCTCCATCCGACAGCGATTGTATCCATTGTTGCAGTGATTTTTTTACCTGAAACTCCTCAAACCATCGATTTTGATGATAGGCTTGCTGTAAAATGGGCGCGGCGTCCTCACTCGTATCTAACCAAATCATTGCCTCACGCAATGCAACCAAAGCTTGTTTTTGCCATACCATTTCGATACAAATTTACAATGGTTCGACCGATACCTCACGGCTTCGGGGGTGGTTTCTTATCTTTGTGGATAGAAGATGAAAAAACTACTGCTTTCTATCACCACTTTCTGTGTTTTTGGAATCACATTCGCACAAAATAGCAACGAACGACTTACTCCATGGTCGCTCGGCATCACGGGCGGAATCAACTTTTCCAAAACCTTTTCTGGCGATACCCTTGCTCAGAATTTCTCAAGCAGAAACAAAACTGGGGTGAATATTGGGGGAATGGTTTCCTACGACATCAACGATAACATTTCTGTCAACTCGGGATTGAGTCTCATCACCAAGGGGTACCGCATTTACAACGACAGTTTAAAAACGAACGCGAAAATCTCACGTTCCATTCCCGGTATCGTTGTTCCGCTGGGATTGACTTTCAGACAGCAATTCAACGCCTCGAGATTTATCGTAGAGAAGGTTGGAGTAGCGGTAAATTACAGCTTTGGCTACGGCGACGACACCCTGTACAACGGCAGCAACAAACGCTTTCGCGTCACTGAAAATCGAATTACACCCGTCTACCCCATCTATTATTTGGGTATTGGATTGGGTGGAAATACGGCCAAAGGCAATCGCTATGAATTTGGCTTGACCTACCAGCAGCCTTTCGGTCGTGAAATGGAATTGACGGTGGCTGGCGGTGAGTTTTTGAACAAAAAATTCTTGCTAAACTACCGTGGGGGCAATTTGCAGGCCACCTTTACTTATCATTTCAATTTCGGAAACTTCAAAAAGAGCGACGAGTACTTTTACTGAGAACGGTTATGTACTATGGAGTGAATTCATGAACCCAAAGTACCGAACAAGAGAATTTCATTTAACTTTGGCTATATGATGGACAGTTTACATAGTTTCTTTCAAGGACTTTCACCCATGATGCAAGGTCTTGCCGGATCCATGTTTACTTGGTTTGTTACGGCGTTGGGGGCCTCAATGGTTTTCTTTGTGAAAGACCTAAATCGGGGATTCATGGACGTGTTGATGGGTTTTACTGGGGGTGTTATGTTGGCGGCTAGTTTTTGGAGTTTGCTGAACCCCGCCATCGGCATGGCTGAAACCCAAGGATTTGGCAACATGGCTTGGGTACCTGTGGGCATTGGATTTTTGGCCGGTGCTTTTTTCTTGTTTGCGTTGGACCAATACCTACCCCATTTGCATTTGAGTTCGCCGATAGAAAAAAGCGAAGGGGTAAAGACCAACTGGAATCGCACCATTTTGCTGGTATTGGCCATTACATTGCACAACATTCCGGAGGGATTGGCAGTGGGTGTTGCCTTTGGTGCTGTGGCCGAGGGATTGCCGGGCGCTGATTTGTCGGCCGCCATTGCGTTGGCCATTGGTATTGGAATTCAAGATTTCCCTGAGGGTTTGGCCGTGGCTTTGCCATTGCGTAGATACGGTCTTTCCAGACGCAAATCTTTCATGTGGGGACAGTTGTCGGGCGCCGTTGAGCCCTTGGCCGCCATGTTGGGTGTGGGTTTGGTCATGATAGCCACGCCCATTTTGCCCTATGCATTGGCCTTTGCTGCGGGTGCCATGATATACGTAGTGGTTGAGGAAGTAATTCCTGAAAGTCAGCGCGATGGACACACCGACAAAGCCACGTTGGGTTTGATGTTTGGTTTTGTGTTGATGATGGCGTTAGACGTTGGCTTGGGTTAGTGCACCCGATCGCCACGCAATTCCAAGTTGGCCATAATTTCTGCTTCTGCCAGAAGCATTTCTTCCCATCGCTGTTTCACTTGATCTTCGGGTAAGTAGTGTTTGGCTAGGTCGATAAACATGCGATAATGTCCTGCCTCAGACACCATGAATTCGTAATAAAACTTTCTCAGGTATTCGTCTTGACAGTAGAGGCTGAGAAGGCGAAAACGCTCGCAGGAACGGGCTTCTACCATGGCAGACACCAATAGGTATTCCATCATGGTTTGTTCGCGAGAACCCCCTTTTCTCATTTGATTGTGCAGCGCCACTACGTATTCGTCTTTACGCTGTCGGCCCAAATTCAATCCACGCTTTTTCAATTCCTTGAGCACTTTGCGAAAATGTCCCCATTCTTCTGCAACCAGCGGTGTAACTTCATCCACAAGTCGGGCATGATCGGAGAATTTCACGATCAGGGTGACGCCCATGGTGGCGGCTTTTTGCTCACAGAAGGCGTGGTCGGTGAGAATCTCTTCGATGGTTTTTTCTGCCACGTTCACCCAGCGGGGGTCGGTGGGCAGTTTTAGCCCGAGCATTCTCACGGCTTCCAAGTTGGCAGCCAGGGTGGTATCGTGGGTTTTGTTCAGGGGTTCGGCCGCCGGCTCCTGCGGAGCCGACGCGGCCTCATCCTCACTGTAAAACTCATCCGAGTATCCAGGATGAGACACCGTTACGTGTTGCTCCTTCGGCCTCATACTCAACCTTCAATTTTACTCACGCGATTCTGATGCCTTCCGCCTTCAAACTCTGCACCCAAATACGCATCCACGATCGCAAATGCGGTTTCTTGCGACACAAATCGTGCAGGCAAACAAATCACATTGGCATTGTTGTGCTGCTTGGCCAACGCACTAATTTCAGGCTCCCAGCACAAAGCTGCGCGAACACCCGTATGCTTGTTGGCCGTAATGCAAACCCCATTACCACTGCCACAAATCAAAATACCACAAGGGGCTTCACCTTGCTCTACCGACAACGCTACTTGATGCGCATAATCGGGATAATCTACACTATCCGCAGAGGAAGGACCTTTGTCCAACACCGCGTAGCCCAACGATGTTAACCGGGCTAAAAGTTCACTTTTCAATTCGAATCCCGCATGATCCGATCCTAAGGCAATGGTTTTATTATTCATTTTCTCGATTTTTTTCAACGCGTTTGGCGACATAAATGCCCACCACATAAAGGCCCATCAAGGGGGCTCCCAACAACAACTGACTAAACATATCGGGGGATGGCGTAGCTATACCTGCAATTAAAAAGATGACCACCACCGCCATGCGCCAATTTTTCTTCAAAAAAGTACTGCTCACAATTCCCAGTCGAGCCAATACGTAAATCAACACCGGCAACTCAAATACCAAACCCGTGGCCAAACTCATGAACGTAACAAACCCCGTAACGCTTGAAATGGTAATGATGTTTTGTATCTGTGGACTCAGTGAATACCCAAGCAAAAAGTTGGATGCCAACGGCACCAAAAAGAAATACGCAAAAAACAAACCCGTAAAAAACAACAGCGATACAATGAATAAACTCCGCTGCGTTTTTTGAATTTCCTTCTCGCTCAATGCCGGCTTAACAAAACTCCAAATCTGATAGATAATATACGGAAAAGCAACGACAAATCCAACAACAAACGAAATTTTGAATGCACTAACAAACTGACCTTGTATCTGTTGACTCTGCATCACCAACGGTGGCGGCGTCCAGCACATGGCATCCGAATGCAACAATTGCTGTCCAACAGCACAAAAGAATCTATATCCAAAAAACTCTTTCGAAAACGGACTCAACACAACCCATTCGAACAATTTTTCAACGTAGATAAATCCCACTACCGTGCCCACAAGCAACACGACCGCAACGCGAAACAACCGCTTTCTGAGTTCATCGATATGATCGAAAAACCCCATGTTCTTTTCGTACGGATAAACCTCTTCGGGCTGATCTAAGGGCATAATCGAAATTCCGTCTGTCTATTACATCAACATTCCGCCACAAACCGAAACGGTCTGACCGGTAACGTAAGCACTCAAATCGCTGGCCAAAAACAAGCATACATTGGCCACATCATCAGGCGTTCCACCGCGCTTCAATGGAATGGTTTCAGCCCATTGCTTACGCACTGTTTCGTCCAACGCATGGGTCATCTCGGTTTCAATAAAACCTGGCGCTACCGCATTGCAACGTACATTCCTGCTGCCCAGCTCCTTGGCGATGCTCTTGGTGAATCCAATCATCCCCGCTTTGGAAGCCGCGTAATTGGCCTGACCAGCATTTCCCATCACCCCTACAACAGAAGTCATGTTGATGATACTACCCGCACGGTTTCCCAAAAAATGTTTCAAAAACGCCTTGGTGAGGTTG
>JBANFU010000124.1:0-9733 GCA_037975865.1 Bacteroidota bacterium | reverse complement strand
GCTTTGAACATGAAAGGCGTAGCAAAAATTGCTTCTCCCGCCGATGTGGCACTTTTGGCCTTGAAAGCGGGCAACGACATCATTTTATTCCCTGAAGATGTGGTGGGTTTTTTGGATTCGGCCGAAAAAAGCAGAGCCAAAGGAGAAATTGACAGTGCCGAAATCGCTGAACGTGTGATTCGCTTGATTGCCACCAAATACGACCTTGGTTTGTTCAACCATCGATTTGTGGACCCTTTAAATTTAGAATCGGACCTCACCGAAATTAAAAACAAATACAACCGCCTTTATGCCCAGCAAGTCTTCGACGAAGCGATGATACTTTGTCGATTTGGGGATAGCACCCAAACAACCATCACTGCAACGGCGACAGAAAACAGGATCCTAGGCCAAGCACCCTCAAACACCCAATTTCTCTCTGCCGGTTCCAACAACGACACCCTGTGTGTTTTGGTCATCGGCGACAGCATTCCCGCCACGTTGCATTCTTGGATTTCGCAGTATCGTAGGGGATGGATTGGCATTCAGCAACTACCTTGGTCATCGGATAGTTTGCGCATTGATACCACCCTAAGAAAACTTAGCGCCTACCCGCTGTTACTGATGGGAATGGATTGGCCCACATGGGGTGCAAAATCAAGACAGATTCCCAAGCCTTGGGCTCAGGTACTTTGCCAGGTAAACAAAGCAAATCAACCAACGCTCTACGTGCATTTCGGGCATCAATACGGGGTTCAGTCTTTGGCCAAACTCAGCTGCTCATTGCCCGTTATTTTGGCCCATGAATGGAACGAATATGCACTGAGGTCTGCCTTGCGTATGGCTTTCGGACAGGCCCATCACTACAGCTGTAACAACGTAGAAATTCCCGGGGCCCAAGTGCTCAGGCAGTCGTTGGAGTTGGATTACACACATGGTCAAATTCAAGGGTATGATCCAGCATTGTCTGCGGTGTTGGACTCATTGATGCGCGAGGGTGTGGCCCGTGAAATTTTCCCTTCTGCCCAGTTGGTGGTATTAAAAAATGGGCTGATAGCCGCTAATTTGCAGGTGGGAAGCATCCAAGACGTCTGGGGTAACCCCATTCCTACCCACCAAGATCAAGTGTACGATTTGGCTTCAATCACCAAAATCGCGGCAACCACGCTGGCTTTCATGAAAATCTATGAAACCACCAAAGGCTTGCACCTCGACCACCCCTTAAAACTTCACTGGAAAGATCCGTCGATTGTGCAAAACCCCATCGGCAATTTGACATTCCGCGAGCTCCTGACCCACCAAAGTGGATTACCTGCGTTTCTCCCCCTCCAAAAAATGGCGATTCAACGCGGTGCTCAAGCAATGACATGTGAAGTCAACTACAGCAACCCACAAAAGTCACCATCCACGGAATCACCGGCAGGAACCATACTTCCGGGCGATGCATCCAAGGAGGAAGGCCTCTCGCTTAGCGCCAGCAGCTGCCTAGAATCTCGCTGGTCAGACTCGGCCTGGAAATGGATGTTGAACGCCAAAATCGACCCCAACAAGCCCTATGTTTACAGCGACATCAACATGATAGTTCTTGGCAAATGGATAGAATACAAAACGGGCATGGGTCTTGATCAATTTGTGGAACAACAATTCTACCTACCACTTGGTCTCAAAAACATGGGCTATTTACCCCTCGATAAAGGAATTCCGATGTCAAGAATCGCACCCACATTGATAGATTCTCTGTGGCCTAGGGGTGAAGTCCGGGGCATCGTTCATGACCCCAGTGCCATGATGCTTGGAGGCGTTGCTGGCAATGCGGGATTGTTCTCCAATGCATTGGATTTGGCGCGGTTGATGTACGTGCTAGAAGAACGCGGTTACGCCGGCGAGAATATTGGATACTTGTTAAAACCAAGCACGGTAGATTTATTCACCCGCATCAACAATCCTAAGGGAAAAACTGGTTATCGCGGCTTGGGATTCGACAAACCCAATGGCAAAGAGGGCAACAAGGCAAACGTAGTGGAGGGCGCCCCGGCTTCATTGTTCGGACACAGTGGATACACAGGCACTTGGGCTTGGTCTGACCCCGTAAATGGGATCACTTTCGTGTTTTTATCGAATCGCACCTACCCCAGCGAATGGAATAAGAAAATATCGCAGCAGGGATTTCGTGGAGAATTGCTGAAGGCCGTTTATGAGCGCTTGGAATCGGTGAAATAATCCATCGACAACCCACACAAATTGCCACTGCTCATCAACAACACGACCAGGGGCTGATCCGCCTGCATCGCGCCACTGAGCCAAGCCTGTAACGAGGGCAAATCGCTCAAGGCCTCTCCTTTGCCAAATCGCTGTTCGATGGTTTCTTTCGATGGTACCTCCATGCGTTTGAGTTCAAAAACATGGGGATCGTACAACACACATACCGCATCGGCGGGATTCAATGTTCCTTGGTAGCGTTGCATGAATGTAGGATTGAGACTGCTGTAGGTATGCACTTCAAAAACCGCCACAAATTTGCGGTTGGGGTATTGTTCTCTCACCGCCAGGACCGAGGCTTCTACTTTGGATGGGGCGTGAGCAAAATCGCGAATCACGGTGAGTTCGGGCGATTGAAAAATGGGCTCTAATCGCTTGGCCGTTCCGGGAAATGTTTGCAGCGCAGTCCAGGCTTCCGCCTCTGTAATTCCAATGGTCGATGCCATCTTCACTACCCCTGCCGCATTTTGGAGGTTGTGCTTGCCATAAAAGGGCAAATGATAGGTATTCCCATCTACATGCACATCGGAACCGCCCTCCACATTCTCATAACTGGGCGCATTGTAACCCGATTGTTGCGGATAATGGCTGTTCTGTGCGATGGTTTTCAGGGCCTCATCCCCATCGAACCAGAATAGATGTCCGCCCGGTTGCAACGTATCAATCAGTAAGGAGAATTGATTGTGGTAAATTTCTTCTGTGGGAAACACGTTTACATGATCCCAAGCGATGCCGGTGATCATGGCTGCATGGGCCTTGTAATGAACAAATTTCGGTCGCAGATCCAAGGGCGAGGTTAGGTATTCATCCCCTTCGATGACCATAATGGACGCATCGGATAGTTTTACCATGCGTTCGAACCCCGGCAATTGAGAGCCCACCAAATAATCAAACGGTTTGTTGAGTGTTTTGAGAATGTGCATCAACATGCCGGTGCAAGTGGTTTTCCCATGGCTTCCCGCCATCACCAGTCGTGTTTTCTGTTGAGCATGATGGTATATAAATTCCGGAAAACTGTAGGTAGGAATGCCCAGCTCCATGGCGCGTTGCAGCTCTGGATTGTCCTGTTTGGCATGCATTCCAACAATGATTCCGTCTAAGTTTGGGTGTATTTTTTCTGGAAACCAACCCGCTTGATCGGGCAACAACCCGGCGTTGGTGAGTCGGGATTTCGCCGGCTCAAAAATTTCATCGTCGCTCCCGGTAATATGATGGGCATTGTGTTGCAGTTCTAGGGCCAGATTGTGCATAACGGCCCCGCCGATGGCAATAAAATGATAATTCATGGATTGGAGGAACGAAACTACCAACTTGACGAGTGGTAATCAAACAAAGCCGGGGAAAATTTGCTATTTTTGTAAAATATTAAATGACCGGAATGAAAATCCTTGCTTGCATCAGTGTGGTTCCGGATACCACTACAAAAATCACTTTTACCGAAAACAACACGCAGTTTAACACAGCGGGCGTTCAGTACATTCTCAATCCTTACGATGAGTTGGCGGTAACCCGCGGTTTGGAAATCGCGGAAGCCAATGGCGGAACTTTGACGATCGTGCACGTAGGTCGAGCCGATGCCGAACCCGTGATCCGCAAAGCGTTGAGCATGGGCGCCAATGAAGCCATTCGCATCGATGCCGACCCAGTGGATGCGCAACAAGTGGCGGAAGAAATTGCAAAAATTGCCAACGGATACGATTTGATATTAACGGGTCGCGAGAGCATTGATTACAACGGCGGTGCCGTTTGTGGATTGTTGGGTGCGATGTTGGGAATTCCTTCTATCAACGTGGTTACTCGCATCGACTATGCTGCAGGGAAGTTCACCTTTGACCGCGACATCGATGGCGGACGTGAGACGGTGACTTGTGCCGGTCCTTGTGTGGCCAGTGCTCAAAAGGAACTGTGTGAGCCCCGCATTCCAAACATGCGTGGTATCATGGCGGCCAGAACCAAACCCTTGCAGGTATTGGCGGCGCAGAGCGCCGGCGGTTACAGCCAGTATGCCTCATTTGAATTGCCAGCGCCGAAATCCGGTGTTAAATTGATTGACCCCAGTGAAGCGGGTAAACTCATTGATATTCTCAGAAACGAAGCCAAAGTCATCTAACATGTCAGTATTAGTATTTGCTGAAATCAGCGACGGAAAATTCAAGAAAGCAGCCTACGAGGCGGTATCCTACGGACGTCAGGTTGCCGACCTATTGGGCAGCAAGGTTACAGCAGTTGCGATCGGCCAGGGTGCAGATGCGGCTGAGTTGGGACAATACGGTGCACACACGGTGAAGACTCTTTCGGTGGGCGAAGCCTTCACAGCCGACGCGTATGCGGCGGCGGTAAATGGGGTCGCGAACGAAGTGAGCGCCACTACCGTGATCATCAGCAACACCTACACCGGTAAATCTTTGGCCCCCCGTTTGGCCCAATTGATGGGTGCCTCTCTGGCATCCAACGTAGTAAGCCTACCCAATACCAGCCAAGGGTTTGTGGTAAAGCGCGGTGTATTCTCAGGAAAAGCTTTTGCTTTTGTTGACCTTAACCGCACCCACAAAGTATTGGCCATCACCCCCAATTCTTTTGAAATTAAAACCTATGGCGAAACCGCCAGTGTTGAAAATAGCGCTGTAACCCTTGCCAGCAGCGGTCTCACCATCGACGCCGTGAATAAAGTAACGGGTAAAATCCCCCTCACAGAAGCCGAAGTGGTTATCAGTGGCGGTCGTGGATTGAAAGGTCCTGAAAATTGGCATTTGATCGAAGATTTGGCCACGGCATTGGGCGCTGCCACAGCGTGCTCCAAGCCTGTGAGCGATATGGATTGGCGTCCACACAGCGAACACGTAGGTCAAACGGGAATTACCATCAAACCCAACTTGTACGTAGCCGTGGGCATCTCAGGGGCCATTCAACACTTGGCCGGTGTGAGCTCGAGCAAAGTGATTGTAGCGATCAACAAAGACCCTGAAGCCCCGTTCTTCAAGGCCGCAGACTATGGCATTGTGGGCGATGCGTTTGAAGTATTGCCACAACTGATCGCCGCCGCCAAAAACTAACTTTCACCCCTCAGCCAAAAAGTTATGAGCAATCGCGTAGAAATGGTTATCAGGAACATCGTTCCTGCACATTCTCACGGTGCTTATACCCTATACCTCAAAGAACTCAACGGCAACCGCATCCTCCCCATCATCATCGGAGGATTTGAGGCACAAGCCATCGCCATGGAACTGGAAGGCATGAAGCCCACCCGTCCTATGACCCATGACCTGTTCAGCAATGCCTTGCGAGAATTCGACATCACCGTTACGGAGATCAACATCCAGCAGCTCGATGAGGGCATTTATTACGCCGGTATCACCTGTTTGTGCGTGAACGACTCCACTTCCAAATTGGTGGTTCTTGATTCTAGAACCAGCGACGCCATTGCCATGGGAATCAAATTTCGATGTCCGATCTACTGCGTAGAAAAAATCCTGGACGAGGCCGCCTACAACGATGAGCAAAGTGATGATTACGAGGAAGATGAACTGCCCGGACAATTGGTAGATGACCTCATGGAACCGCAAGCCAATACCCATGTAAACCCCGGCTACGCCAAATTATCTTTGGATGAATTGGAACAGATGTTGGAAGATGCCATCAACGATGAGGATTACGGAAAAGCAGCCAAAATCCGGGATGAAATCAAACGCAGAAACGGTTAACATTGTATCATGAGGGTTCTGCCGCAAAAATCCGTTTTAACATGGGTAATTGCCCTGGGCGTCCTCACCCTTTTCATCGCTGGATCTAGCAGCGGATCTATGGGTTCGCCCGACAAAAATCGCGATGGATGCAAAATCAACCACCGTGTGATGTCCAATTCCATGACCGCGGTAGACACCTTGCCCATCATAACAAGACAGCAACTGTCGGGCACTTGGTATTATCGCAGCATCGACACATTTCATCGTGGGTTGGGCAACAGACCGGATGGCATTTACACCGCAGCCAAAATGATCAATGGCCAGGAGGTTCCTTTAACACTCACGGACAAGGATACAATGCGCATTGCCGAAAACGGCCCATTTACCTACACCATTGGCGCCATCAACAAAAAAGCTTGGGGACGTGCCCGAGTGGAAGCTTGCGACCTCCCTTTTTGCAGAACAGGGTATCAATTGGCGTTATACTACGAACCCGGATCCACCACCCCAGAGCCCATCCGCAAATTTAGGATTCAACATTTTTCCGGGGATTCGTTGGTGATACAGGAAGGGAATACCTATTTTCGCTATTCGCGAAGAAAATAAATCCCCCAAGGGATTTAAATCTTCCTCAAATTATCACCCTACCGATGCCTATTTATCTGATTAACAATCATATCGTCGCCGAAGACGTTCCCCATTTCACACCCAACAGTCGCGGTTACCGCTATGGTGACGGTTTTTTTGAAAGCTGTGCGATGTGGCAAGGTCGAATCTTACAATTGCCCCTTCACGTTGACCGCATCAAAAAATCGGCCTTGTTGTTAAAAATCAACCTTCCTAGCTGGTGGGATGAAATCTCTTGGGAAACCTCGGTACTGAAAGCCTGCAATGAGGCGGGATGGGCCTCAGCGCGCATCAGACTCACCTTTTTTAGGGAATCAACTGGATTGTATACCCCAGACCAAATGGAGGCCACAGTGGTCACTGAAATTCACGAAACCCAAAACCTCACCCCTTACCCATGGAATGAGCAGGGATTGACGTTGGGCACCTACAAGGAATTATCAAAAAATAACAATTTCACCGCTACATTGAAGACCTGTTCGGCGCTGACATACACCCTCGCCGGCATTTACGCCAAGGAACACGGACTCAACGATGTAGTTATCTTTAACGATTACGGCAGACCCTGTGAAACGGTGGCCTCGAATCTCTTTGTGGTCAAAGGGGAATTCATCCTCACCCCACCCATTTCTGAGTATTGTATCGACGGGGTGATGCGCAAAGTGGTGATCCATTTGGCCGATGCCTACGGATATTCGGTTCAAGAACGACCGCTCTCAGAAATTGATTTGACCTCAGCGGAGGAGATTTTCACGACCTCAGCAACACGGGGCATCCGATGGGTAGGCAATTTCCAAGGCAAAGTGCTGAAAAATGCGGTGGCCAAAGTGCTCTACGACCAACTCACAAAAGGACTTTAATCCTCCAGGGCCGCATCCTATTTGGCGGTAAACACCAGCCAAACCGCGATCAGCACCAAAACGAAGGCCAGTGCATATTTCCAATGAAAGACCTCGCCTTTGAATACCCATTGCACTACTACCGTAAACACGATGATGCTGATGGCTTCTTGAATGATTTTCAATTGAAATAAATCCAAGTTGCCCCCAGTTTCTTTGCTTCCCAACCGGTTGGCCGGAATCATAAACAAATATTCAAAAAACGCGATAGCCCAGCTAAACAGAATCAGCGTAAACAAACCGGCATGCTGTAAAAAACTCATCGACTTCCATTTCAGATGGCCATACCAAGCCATTGTCATGAAGACATTGGAAATCAACAGCAGTACAACAGTGACAAGCGTTCTCAAATTCAGCGAGTTAGGCCCGATACAATCAATCAGCCTGCAAGAAAGGATAGCGATAATCGGTGGGCGGCACAAAGGTTTCCTTGATGGTTCGCTGACTCACCCAACGAAGCAGATTCACTTTTGCACCCGCCTTGTCGTTGGTACCACTACCTCTACCCCCACCGAAGGGTTGTTGTCCAACCACCGCACCTGTGGGCTTGTCGTTGATGTAGAAATTACCCGCGCTGTGACGAAGGGCCCAAGTAGCGTCGGTGATGGCCTGACGATCCTGCGCCAAAACCGCACCGGTTAGTGCATATTCACTGGTCTTGTCTACCACTTCAAACATATCGCTCCATTCCGCATCGGCATATACCCAGATGGTGACTACAGGACCAAAAATCTCCTCACACATGGTGCGATAATGCGCCGAAGGAGCCATCAAAATGGTGGGGTCGATGAAATACCCTTTCGACATATCACAGTTACCACCCCAAAGTACTTCTACCCCGTCGGCTTTGGCTTGATCGATGTAACCTTTGATTTTATTGAAGGCACGCTCATCGATTACGGCGTTGACAAAATTGGTAAAATCCTCTGTGGGACCCACTTTGATGGTGGCCATTTCCGACAGCAATTTTGATTTTACGGCAGGCCACAAACTCTGGGGAATGTACACACGGCTTGCGGCAGAGCATTTCTGTCCTTGGAACTCAAAAGCTCCGCGAATGATGGCGGTAACAATCACATCCACTTGGGCACTGCTGTGAGCCAAAATAAAGTCTTTTCCCCCTGTTTCTCCCACAATGCGTGGGTAGCTGCGGTACTTGGCGATGTTGGTACCGATGGTCTGCCATATGTGGCGGAACACGCCGGTGCTTCCTGTGAAATGGATGCCAGAAAATTCGGGGTGATTGAACACCACATCGCCCGTTTCTGGTCCATCCGCATACACCAAATTCACCACACCATCAGGCAATCCGGCTTCTTTGAAGATGCGCATCAGCACATTGGCGCTATAAATTTGTGAATCGGCGGGTTTCCAAACAATCACATTGCCCATCATGGCCGGTGCGGTTGGCAAGTTTCCGGCGATGGCCGTAAAGTTGAAAGGCGTAAGGGCAAAAATAAATCCTTCGAGCGGACGGTATTCCAGACGATTCCAGATGCCTTTTGCATTGGCTGGCGGCTGCTCGTTGTAGATTTCAGCCATGTATTGAACGTTGAAACGCAAGAAATCGACCATTTCACAAATCGAATCGATCTCAGACTGGAACGCATTCTTGCTTTGTGCCAACATGGTAGAGGCATTGAGCACATAGCGGTATTTGGTGGCCATCAATTCGGCGGCTTTCAAAAATATCGCGGCGCGCTGCTCCCAGGGCATGGATTCCCACATGGGTTTGGCGGCCAATGCGGCATCTATGGCTTGTTGCACATGGGTTTTATTGCCACGGTGGTATTGTCCGATTTTGTGGTGGCGATCATGGGGCGGGAACAAATCGTGAACATCACCCGTGCGCACTTCCGCTGCACCGATGTACATGGGTATGTCTTCTACTTTGCTGCGGGCATCGCTCAAAGCGGCTTGCAACTGCTTTCTCTCGGCAGAGCCTGAAGCGTAATCGTAGATGGGTTCGTTGATGGCTTGTGGGATATGAAATGTTCCGTTCATGATGCTATTTGCGGCAAAAATACGACCTAATTCCTGTGTTTTGTTTGATTAAGGTTCTGTTAATTGGCAAACGACCCCGAAATGCGATGTAAATTTGCCCTGTGAAACGTTTGTCATTCATCATCGCCCTTGTTGGATATTCCATGCTACCCGCTGTAGTTGCAGCCAAGCCCAAAAAGCCCAAAGCCCCAAAACACATCGTTTTGATCATCGGTGATGGTACCGGCCTTGCGCAATGGAGTGCCTATAATGCGGCCAAAACAAAGGGTAAAAACAGCATGG
>JBANFU010000114.1:0-10794 GCA_037975865.1 Bacteroidota bacterium | reverse complement strand
TCAATAAATGGATGAAATCCATTTGGAAGCGACATTGGCTGACTAGGCACGCAGGATTTTCTCCATCTTCCGCCCTTTGGCCAACTCGTCGATGAGTTTGTCCAAGTACCGAACCTTCCGGGTCAACGGATTTTCAATCTCCTCTACCCTATAACCACAGATGAGGCCGGTAATGCGGTGGGCATTCGGATTTAATTGGGCTTGGGCAAAAAACGATTCAAACGTCTCCTTTCCGTTGATCCATGTTTCGAGCTTTTGATCGTCAAACCCCGTGAGCCAGGCAATCACTTGGTGTAATTCGTCTTTGGTGCGCCCTTTCTTTTCCACTTTGGCCAGGTACAATGGATACACCGAAGCGAAGGTCATCTTCGCGATTTTTTCGTTGTGCTCGGGGGTGGGTTGCATGAGATTTATGGCTGAAATATTCAATGTGAATGGTGATACTTAATCACCCCATCTTCGGGAACAACCACCCTTTGGCAGAGGCGATCAATTCCTGCATCGGCTGGGTTTTGTGGTCGATATCGTAAGCCTTAGAAAACGCATCAACCCCTTGTTGTAATGCCGGCGCCGTGGTCTGGCCGCGTTGTTTTAATGCCGCCACGCCGCACAACCATTCCACCGCCAAAATATTCTCAACATTCTCAATCACACGCAACAATTTCGTGGCCGCATTGGCCCCCATGCTTACGTGATCCTCTTGTCCGTTCGAACTCATGATACTATCCACAGAAGCCGGAGTACACAGCTGTTTGTTCTGAGAGGCCAAGGCCGCCGCACTGTACTGCGCAATCATGTAACCGCTATCCAACCCCGCACCATCGGCCAAATAGGGCGATAATCCCCGCTGTCCGCTCACCAACAAATAGGTCCTGCGCTCGCTGATGCTACCCAACTCCGACAAAGCCATCGCTGCGTAATCCAAGGTCAACGCCAAAGGTTGTCCATGAAAATTGCCGCCGCTCAACACCGTATTCTCCTCTTCAAAGACATTGGGATTGTCCGTCACCGAATTCAGTTCGGTTTCCCATACATCCAGGCAGTGATCGATGGCATCGTACGATGCGCCATGAACCTGGGGGATGCAGCGAAAACTATAGGGGTCCTGCACCTGCTTTTTGGGCTGCTTGGCGATGGGCGAGTCTTCCAAAATGGCGCGAATTTCCGCGGCCGCCGCCAACTGTCCGGCATGCGGTCTCACACGATGTATGGGCGTTTGAAAGGGATCCATTCTGCAGTCAAACGCATCTACACTCAATGCGCTCACAATGGGCAATTGCTTTACGATGTTTCGCACTCTTCGGTAGGCTTCCAAGGCATGCGCCAGCATAAATTGTGTGCCGTTGATTAGACCCAACGCTTCCTTTGGACCCAACTGCAAAGGTTTCCAATTGTACTGTGCCAACCATTGCTCCCCCGAAATCTCACCGTGTTGGGGATGACGTAAAAACCCTTTCCCGATCAGGGGCAACACCATTTGCGACAGCGGCGCGAGGTCGCCGGAGGCGCCGAGCGAGCCTTGCTCGGTGACCACTGGATACCACTGATCATTGTACATGGTCGATAAACGTTCAAAGATTTCAGGTCGGATCGCCGAATACCCCTTGCTCATGTTGAGCATTTTCAGCCAAAGCATCGTCCGCACCAAGTGCATATTCAGGGGATTACCCACGCCTGCGGCGTGGGTAATCAGCAAATTTTCTTGCAACGCACTCAAATCTTGGGCAGAAATCTCCACATTTTGGAGAGACCCAAATCCCGTATTTACACCATACACTGGTGCCGTGGCTTCAGATAAATATTTTGCCAAAAAGGCCACACTGCGGTCCATTCGTTCCCGCACTTCCACGGTCAATTCCACCGGTTGTTTCAATGCCTCTAGGGCCTCTTGCAAAGTATAAAAAGGTTTCATGAATGTAATAATTAATGATTGGACATCTCAATCTGTTGGATGGCCTCTTCCACGGTACAGCGCAATTGCTCACCCGTAACCAAATTTTTCAACGCCACTTGATTGGCTTGCATTTCTTCATTGCCAATGATGACGGCGAATCCCATTTTTTTATCGTTCGCGTAATCCAATTGCTTTTTTAGTTTGGGTGTACCTGGGTATAATTCCACCTTGGGTAAGCGCGCGCGCAGCGCGCGCGCAACACCGCTGCTGAACAACAAACACGATTCGTCCATCGCACACACCAGCGTCGCCTTACTTTCAACCCCCAAACCCGCAAACAATCCCGCCGCCTCCATCGTATCGTATATACGGTCCAACCCAAAACTTACGCCCACACCCGAAACATCCTTCAACCCAAACACACCCGTGAGGTTGTCGTACCGACCTCCCCCACCAATGCTACCCAACCGGAAATCCGCAGGCAAACGATCATCTGCACCCTCCACTTCAAAAACTGCACCCGTATAATAACTGAGCCCCCGCGCCAATGTAAAATCAATTTCCACATTGTTGCTGTGAGCCACCAATCCCAAAATGGTACGCAGCTCCGTCAAAGCCTTCGTCAATGCTTCCCCCTGCATGAATTCCGTTGATTCGGCAAGCTTCAATTTTTCGTCGTTTCCGCGCACCGACTTGCTATTCCACAACCACTCCCAGGCGCCCAAAGCACGATCTAAACCGCGGTCCAACAGTTCCTTAGCCACGCCCTCAAATCCTATTTTATCGGCCTTGTCAATGACAATCATGAACGCATTCCAGTCTTCACGATTGCCTAAAACCCCCATGAATGCATCCAAAACACCGCGATGGTTGAGTCGGATGGTTACCCCCAAATCCAACCGCGCAAACACTTCCTGATACATCTCCACCAATTCCGCCTCCGACACCACCGAATTCGCCCCAACCACGTCTATGTCGCACTGCCAAAACTCTCTGTACCTGCCCTTCTGAGGTCGGTCTGCACGCCAAACCGGCTGCATTTGATAACGCTTGAAAGGAAAGGAGATGTCGTTGCGATTCATCACCACAAAACGCGCCAATGGCACGGTCAAATCATAACGCAAGCCCCGGTCAGAGATGCAAGGCGTTAGCGACTTCACATCCCTGCCTTGAATTATCTCATCGCTCACTTTCGACAAATAATCTCCCGAGTTCAAGACTTTGAACAACAGTTGATCCCCTTCATTGCCGTATTTGCCTTGCAACGTTTTTAGGTTCTCCAAAGACGGTGTTTCAAGGGCGCCGAAACCGTGCGAAACAAATACCGATTCCATGATCGATAAGATGTGTTTTCTACGCTGCATGACCAACGGTGAAAAATCGCGGGTTCCGGATGGCAAACTAGGCTTTTCCATGTTGCGAAGTTAACATCGAAGCAGCAAAGGGATGAACCTGTTGCGAATTTTGCAAAAATTCCGTGGCGTTTGGCACCAAATTTGGAATACTTTTGCCACGATGAAAAAGCACATTACCTCCCTTTTGTTTGCATTGGTGGCTTTGACCCCCGCTATTTTCGGTCAAGATGCCAATCAAGACGCTCCCTCTGTTCAGGTAAAAGACATCGATGGCGCACCCATCAACTTCAATACCACCGTGGAAAAAGGCAAAATCACTGTGGTTTCATTTTGGGCCACTTGGTGCGGACCTTGCATCAAAGAATTACAAGCCATCGATGAGCTATACAGCGATTGGCAGTCAAAATACAATGTAAAATTGGTGGCCGTGAGCATCGACGACGCCCGCAACAGCCGCAAAGTAAAACCCAAAGTTTTGGCCGAGAACTGGCAATACCAAATCATTCTGGATGAAAACATGGATTTGGCACGCGCCATGAATGTGAACAACCCACCGATGACCTTCGTGTTCGATAAAAATGGCAAAATGGTTTACTCACACCAAGGATACACCCCCGGTGCAGAGTCTGAACTGGAAGCCCATATCGCCGAATTGGCGAAATAAATTATCGCATCGGTATTTCAATCAACAACACATCCGCTTCTTCCGAGGCTGTGATGTCTACTTGATCTAACTCCCAAACGCCGATGGCATCTCGGCGACCCAATTCGTGGCCGTTTATAGAAACGCTTCCCTCAATGACAAAAATGTAAGCGCCCTGGTATTCGCCGTGTAATTCATAGCTGGCCAATTCTGAGGGTTTCATTTTCCGACGTACAAAGTATGCTTCCTGCTGAACTTTGATGGATTCCCCTCCCTGTGGGGTTGCCAAAAACTGCCACTGACTGTCACGACCTGCCTCATCAAAATACCGTTGGTCGTAGCTGGGCGTGAGGTTGTGAGCCCTTGGAAACACCCAAATCTGCAACAGTTTACTCTCTTCGGTGCTGCTGGAGTTGACCTCGCTGTGCATGATGCCCGTTCCGGCTGTCATGTGCTGGACCTCTCCCGCTTTGATGATCGCCGTATGCCCCATCGAATCTTTATGCTGCAGCTCGCCCGACAACATAATCGTTACAATTTCCATGTTATCGTGAGGATGCATCCCAAAACCCATGCTTGGGGCAATGATATCGTCGTTTAGTACGCGCAACGCCCCAAAATGAATCTTTTGAGGGTCATACCAATGAGCAAAGCTGAAGCTAAATTTAGAATCCAACCACGCCATTTTGTTGACGCCGCGTTCTGCTGAGGGGTGAAATTTAAATTTCATAACAGTTGTTACAACAAATATACAAAACTTTAGTTGTAGGAATCAAGAATTTCTTCTGGGCGCGGAATCCGATCATTGGTATTGATTAGCACACCTTCAACGCCAGCGGCTGCGGCCGCATCTAGGTCCCGCTGTTTATCGCCGATAATCAAGCATTGATCGCGATCCAATCCAAACTGATGAATCCCCTTTTCAACCATCAAACTGCCTGGCTTACGACACAAACACCGACCATTGTAATCGGGGTGATGGGGACAGAAATAAAAGTGCGACACGGAAAATCCCGCCTGCACACACAGGCCTTGGAAATACTGATGCATGGCATGAACATCGCTTTCTTCGTACAGACCCTTCGCCAATCCCCCTTGGTTGGTAACCACGATGAGCAAATAACCGAGATCGTACCAGCATTTCAGCGTTTCCACCACACCGGGCAAGACCTGAAATTCGTCCAACGATTTCGTATAATCCCCCGGATCGTGATTGATTACACCGTCTCTATCGAGGAACAACGCCTTTCTTCCGCCCGATGATTCACCCATTTTTTTCATTTCCCTGCAAAATAACTTAATTTCGCTCACCGAATCGCATGTCCAAGTATCTAGTTATCATCCCAACCTACAACGAAATCGAGAACATCGAGAAAATGGTCCATACGGTGATGGCACTGGAAAAGGACATTGACTTATTGGTGGTCGACGACAATTCTCCCGACGGTACAGCCACAAAAGTGGATTCACTCATGCCGCAATACAATACCCAGCGCGAGAAATTACACATCCTCAAGCGCCAAGGAAAAAACGGATTGGGCACGGCCTATATCGCCGGATTTCATTGGGCATTATCGCGCGGTTACGACTACATCTGTGAAATGGATTGCGATTTTTCACATCCTGTAGACCAACTACCCAATTTGATTGCCAACTGTGAAGCAGGCGCCGATGTTTGCGTGGGCTCTCGATACTACGGCGGCGTTGTGAATGTAGTCAATTGGCCCATGGGTCGAGTTCTCATGAGCTATTACGCCAGCAAATACGTCAAGTTTATTACGGGCCTCAACATTGCAGACACCACAGCGGGGTTTGTGTGTTATAAGCGCCAAGTTTTGGAAACCATTGGCATCGACGACATCAAATTCCGCGGCTATGCCTTTCAAATTGAGATGAAGTTTCGCTCCAACTGCAAAGGGTTCATCATCAAAGAACATCCCATTATTTTCACAGACCGCACAGCAGGTACCTCGAAAATGAGTACCAAAATTTTCCGCGAGGCTTTGTTTGGGGTGATCGAATTGAAAATCAAACGAATTTTCGGCCGGATTTAATTTTCACCCAGGATGTTGAACCGAACGAACGGCGTTTCGATATTTCAGCATCCAATGTTTGGGGCGATTTTAATTTTTTTCTTGTCGATGGGAATCAACCTCATCGGGATCGACAGGCTGAGTTTGACGTCCGATGAGTGCTTCAGCATCTACCATGCTCAGATGTCGCCCCGCCTCATCTACCACCACCTTTCCACCGGGAACAATCCGCCTTTGTATGAGTGGATATTACATTATTGGATGGGTTGGTTTGGCGACAGTGCTTTCTCGGTTCGATTCCTTTCATTGATTTTTAGCAGCCTCACAACGGCGGCAATATTTATTCTGGGGCTACAGATGGCGGCTTCAGATAGGCCAAGCAGGGAACGCAAAGGGAATCTGCGCCTTGGAATCTTGGCTGCCACGTTCTTTTTGGCCAGCAATTACAGCACCTTTTTGGCGCATGAAGCCCGCACCTACAACCTCACCTTGTTTTTGGGCGTTTTGAGTACAATTTGTTTCATCGTGGCGATTCGATCAGACCAAACAAAGCATTTTTTCATGTACGGAATGATTGGCGGATTGCTTTGTTTGTCGCACTTCTTTGGCCTTTGGATTTTGTTGGCCCACGGAAGTTTCTGGGTGCTCAGTCAATGGCGAAACCCCAAGGTTCTTCTGCGACTGGGTTGGACCCTATTGGGATTTGGAATCGCATTTGGTTGGAATATCCCCAACTTATGGTATCGATTTGTGGATAGCGCGTCCCAGGGCACCTGGGTAAACCCAGCGCCCTGGGACGCGCCCTATCTAACCCTTTGGAAATACCTCAACACGCCCGCTGCCACAGTCCTTGCAATAATGTTGCTGGTCTATGCTGTTGTCATGGTTGTCGCTCACCACACAATCAAATCCGCCATGCACAAACAAAGCGCCCAACTCCTGCTATGGCTGTTTGTACTGCCCTTTTTCGGACAGTGGTTGTTGAGTTTGGATCATCCCTTTTCCATCCCCATGTTTACGGAGCGATACGCCTGCATCACACTGCCCTTTTTGTGCTTGATT
The DNA here is from genome assembly GCA_037975865.1 of Bacteroidota bacterium. Taxonomy (GTDB): domain Bacteria; phylum Bacteroidota; class Bacteroidia; order NS11-12g; family UBA955; genus UBA955. Next base: position 3,807 of record JBANFU010000114.1, on the reverse strand, counting down.
TTGGCGATGTCACTGTCTGGGTTTCGTGAACATTTCAACCCTTGGTTTTACAACGTTATACTCCCTCTTTTTTTATTTACAATACTCTCCGGAAAGAATTTCACCCCGCCGAATCAAGCGTGCGTGAAAGAAGCGCTTCAAAAAACCGCCAAAGAATTGGCGAACTCCTCAACTAAAAACACCCCCATCATTTTGGAGCCCTACCACGCGGCATTCCAAGCCCTGTATTATGCCGATCACCAGCGATTTCAGCAATATCATCCAGAGGACATTTACAAACACCTCTCCCATCAATTGTCGTACAGCAACATCTGGATTTTAGACACCTCCAAATCCCTTGATAGCCTGGGTTTGTCGCAGAAAAAGTCATTGGTCTACTTGCACTTTGGCTTAGAGAAATCAAATCACACCAAAATGATTGAATCACAATTATTGGCTCTCACGAACCATGGGGGCAAATCAAGGATTGAGCATATTCAACTGCCCAAATCACTTTGGGGCACCTTAAAAATCAGCCATGAAGCCAAATTTTGGCTCATTGAGAAAAATTAAACCTATATTTGCACCACTTTTCCAAATGGAAGGCGAACCCCGAAGTATAATCCAATCCAATGATGCGCGTCTACTATCAGCGTCAAAATCGTGTGCAGAAAGTGCAAACGTTGTCTCAGTTGGAGACATTGGATGGATTGGTATGGATTGATTTGCAAAATCCCTCAGCGGCAGAGATCGCTGATGTAGAAGCAAATTTCGAATTCAAGTTTCAATCAAGACAGCAACAATTAGAAATTGAGAGTTCATCTCGGTACTTCGAAACCGATGATGAGATCATCGCCAACAGCAACTTCTTGTATTTCGACCAAAAATCGGAATTGTTCCATTCCAACGCGGTGTCGTTCATTTTGCAGGACGACATTCTCTTTACCTATCGCGATGCCGATTTGAGTGCATTTTCTGATTGTGTGAAGAAAATCAAAGCCACCGGCCGGTTATTCCATACGGGAAAACAGATCATGGCAACCTTGTTGGAAATGGGCGTAGATAACGACGCTGATTTGCTCGAGGGATTGGCCAAACAGGTAGCCGGACTCTCCAAAGAGTTGTCGCTCACCCAAAACCCTAACGAAACCATCATTCTGGAAATCAACCGGATGCAAGAATTAACGATGGAATTGCGACAGAACGCGGTCGATAAGCAACGCGTACTCAGTGCCATTTTAAAAAGCCGGGAGTTTGAGGGCGAAGATTACGAGCGGTTGCGCATTGTGATCAAAGATATTAACTCACTGATTGACCACACCAACTTCAATTTCGAGCGATTGGAGTATTTGCAAAACACTTTTTTGGGTTTGATCAACATCGAGCAGAACAAAATCATCAAGATCTTTACGGTTGCCTCGGTGATTTTCATGCCACCCACGCTCATCGCCAGCATTTATGGCATGAACTTCGAATTCATTGACGCGTTCAAATGGAAATACGGCTTCGCCTTTTCTATCGGGTTGATGATGTTATCGTCGCTCAGCACCCTTTACTTCTTCCGCCGCCGAAAGTGGTTGTAAAACCAAACGCCGAAAGAGTTGTTACCTCTGAGTGCAACGAAAATTACGGATGTTCGGCTTCGCATGCGCTGCGCTATTGAGCTTAGCCGCAGCAACACCGCAAGACTGGATCAACATTCGTTCGCTATACCGACAAGCGCTCAGCGCCGAAAGTGCGTTGAATGATTTTAGTTCAAAATCGAAATCATTTGCCAATGCCGACCCCCTAGCCAAAGCTTATTACGGCACGGCCCTCGCCCTCCGGGCTCGGGCCTCCATCTCCCCTACCACCAAACTCTCCCTGGCCAACCAAGCCCAAGAACAACTCAATACCGCCGCCACCCTGCAGCCCAAAAATTTGGAAATACGCTTCCTGAGATACTCCTTCGAATATGGTACCCCGTCGTTCCTGAATATGAAGAAACATATGCTGTCCGACAAACCCCTAGCCCTTCAATTCGCCAAAAATCCATCGCCCATCAAAGACATCGCCATCGCCTTTTTTAACAATTGCGACCAACTCAGCGAAGCCGAAAAATCCGCGTTGCGCTGACTCGTGCAACACCCAATTAACCCTCTATCGCAGCAATTCCAGGCAACACCTTGCCCTCGAAATACTCCAACAACGCGCCGCCGCCCGTACTCACATAACTCACCTTATCGTCGAACCCAAACTGATACACGGCCGCCGCACTGTCGCCGCCCCCAATCAGACTGAATGCCCCAGAAATTGTAGCATCCGCCACCGACTGAGCCACCGTTTTGGTACCACGCTCAAACGCCGGCATTTCAAACACGCCCATCGGACCGTTCCACAAAATGGTCTTGCTGTTCAACAATACCTCCCGGAACGCATCACAAGCCTGGGCCCCAATGTCCAACCCCATCCAACCGCTAGGAATTTGATCGCTCGCGCAATTTTGGGTGTTGGCATCCGCCGCAAACTTATCCGCGATGGTAGAATCCACAGGCAAATGAATTTTCACACCTTTGGCCTCCGCCTTCTTCAAGATTTCTACGCAAGTTTCCAATCGATCGGCTTCACACAAACTGTTCCCGATTTCACCGCCCTGCGCCTTAAAAAATGTATACGCCATCCCGCCACCAATGATGATGTGGTCGGCCGTATTTAGCAAATTCTCTACGATCAAAATTTTATCGCTCACCTTCGCACCACCTACAATCGCTGTAAACGGACGTTGAGGGGCCTTCATCACCTGATTGGCGTTGGCCACTTCCTTGGCCATCAAATAGCCAAACGCTTTCCTACCCGCGAAGAAATCCGCGATAATTGCCGTGCTCGCATGCGCGCGGTGCGCCGTACCAAACGCGTCATTCACATAAAACGTACCCAAGGCCGCCAACTTCGCCGCAAATTCACGATCCCCCTTCTCCTCCTCCTTGTAAAAACGCAAATTTTCTAGCAGCAGGACTTCACCGGCTTGCAAACAACTCGACAAATGGGCCGCTTCTTCTCCGATGCAGTCCGAGGCGAAGCGAACATTCGTGCCAACCAAACCCGATAAGTGAGACACCAAATGTTTCAACGAGTATTTTTCGGTCGGACCTTCTTTCGGACGTCCCAAATGGCTCATCAAAATCACCGATCCGCCATCGCCGAGAATTTTTTGAATGGTTGGCAATGCCGCCCTCATCCGAGAATCATCGGTTATGTTGAATTCAGCATCCAAGGGCACGTTAAAATCCACGCGGACCAACACGCGCTCTCCAGCAAAATCAATAGTCTCAACAGTATTCATGGTTTGATAGGTTTTGGGTTCTAAGGGATTATAATAATTTCTTTAACAAGGCACTCATCGACACTTCCGCTTGCAGCAATGCGCCCAACTCACTAATTTTTACACGCTTTTGCTCCATGGTATCGCGATATCTCACGGTCACATCTTGATTGGCCAAACTGTCGTGATCCACCGTAATACAAAACGGCGTCCCGATGGCATCCATGCGTCTGTAGCGCTTTCCGATACTGTCTTTGTCCTCGATGTATACATTGTAATCGATGCGCAACTCGTTGTAAATCTGTTCAGCCAATTCAGGCAAACCATCCTTTTTCACCAAAGGCAAAATGGCGGCTTTTACCGGAGCGATGGCCGGATGCAGTTTCAACACGGTGCGGGTATCGCCGTCCACGGCTTCCTCAGCAAAGGCCTCACACAAGGTCAGCAAGAACAATCGATCCAATCCAATGGAGGTCTCCACCACGTATGGCACGAAACTTTCGTTGGACTCCGGATCAAAATAGCGT
>JBANFU010000083.1:0-3105 GCA_037975865.1 Bacteroidota bacterium | reverse complement strand
ACGGTGACTTCAACGTAAGCTTGGCCAACGGTGGTGTAATCAACACCGTTCGTGTGATGACATTGAGCGGTCAAGTGGTAAGCGAAGTTTCTGTGAAGAACAGCAACGTGCGCGTTCCTGCTGCCCAGTTGTCTGCCGGAGCCTATTTGATTTCAGTTGAAACCAACGACGGCACTGCAGTTCAGCGTTTCATCAAGCAATAATTTTTTCATAGTTTATATTGGGGGGTGGAAACACCCCCTTTTTTTTCTCATTTTTTACAAACCCCCCTTACGAAAACAATGCGATTGTCGTTAAAATGCGTCGTGGCTTGCTGTACCCTTTATGGAACGGCACTACAAGGCCAAACCAACCCCACAGACACTGCCGGAAAAATGGAGGATGTCGTGATCATTGGTTACGGTCGGGCCACCAAAAAAGAATTTACCGGTGCCAACTCTTCACTCAAGGGTCAATCCCTAGAGAAGTTGAATATCCCGAGAATGGACCAAGCCTTGCAGGGACAGATTCCTGGTGTGGTGGTAAGCACCAACTCGGGCTCTCCGGGTGGAACATCCAGTATTAGAATCCGTGGATTAAGCACGTTTGGAGACAACGATCCCCTTATCTTGGTTGATGGTGTAGTGTATGACAGTGAAGGGTTAAATGCCTTGAATCCAAACGACATCGCTTCAATCAACGTGCTGAAAGATGCAACGGCCGGTATTTATGGAGTTCGAGCCGCCAATGGTGTGATTATCGTGGAGACCAAAAAAGGACAGCTGAAATCAGCGCCTCGTTGGGAGATATCTGGATTTCAGGGACTTCAGCAAACTGCGAAAAAATTGGATTTGCTCAATGCCAGAGAGTATGCGGTATTGAAAAACGAAATGTTTGCCGCCGGTGGCGAAGACATGCCCTTCAAAAACACTTCTTTGGGAGAAGGTACCAATTGGCAGGATTCCATCTTCAAGCTCGCGCCGGTTTACCAATATAACGTATCGGTGAGTGGTGGAAACGATAAAACAACGTATTCATTGGGTGGTAGTGTTTATGATCAACAAGGAATTGTTGGACTGCAAAAAGCCAACTTTAATCGCTTGAATGGTCGGGCAAATTTTGATACACGTCTTTCCGATAAATGGAGATACAGCAGTGTGTTTTTATATACCAATGAAAAGCGCTCCGCTTTGCCAGAAAACGGTATTGGAAGTGTGCTTTACAACACCATCAATGCCTTTCCCACTGATCCAATCAAGGGGTCGAACGGAAAATATACCTATTTAGAAGAGGTTGCTGATATTATCAATCCTTTCGCGCAGATGGAGAATACCTTCAACTGGGCTTGGGTTAACAAGTTTGTAGGCAAGCAGGAACTGACGGCCGAAATCAATGATAACTTAACGTTCACCAATCGGTTTAACTACAATTATGCGTTGGTTGATAACAAGGCGTTCTCCCCATTGGTTTGGTTTGGCCCTGGTAAAGCGCAAAACACCGCGTTGAATGCCAATCTGGATCCTACCATGGTAGAAATTGCACCGGATGTAAAAATTGAGCGCGGCGCCTCGGTTTCCGAAGGTCGTGCTACCTACGGTGATTTGAACTTTGAATCCTTTTTGAACCACCAGAAAGAATTTACTGGCGGTAACAAATTGAAGACTACTGCCGGTATTTCCGTGTTCCAACGTCGCGGTAACTATTTGGGCGGAACAGCCTATAACATCCCCAATAACTCGGTTGATTTCGCCGATATATCGGCCAACTTGGCGGCGGGTGGATATTTGAATAACGTGTATTCATGGGAATTCAAAGAGCGATTGCTCTCTGCCTTTGTTCGCAGTGAATACAATATCAAAAATCGCTATTTCGTGTCGGGCATTTTACGTCGCGACGGATCCAGCAAATTCGGTCCCAACGCCCGTTGGGGTTGGTTCCCCACTTTATCAGGTGCGTGGGTGATTTCCGATGAGGATTTCTACAACGTTTCATGGATGCGTACAGCCAAATTGCGTATGAGTTACGGTGTGAGCGGTAACGACCAAATTGAAAACTTTGCTTACCGCGGATTGCTCAACGGTGAGGGTGATTATGTATTCAACGACATCATCGTGAAGGGGGTAGCCATCGGACGGGCCAGTAACCCGGATCTGAAATGGGAATCTACTTCGCAGTTTAACGTGGGTGCCGATGTGACCATCGGTCGTCATTTTACCACAACAGCCAATTACTTTATCAAACGCACCAAAGATTTGTTGTTCCAACCCGAGGTTTCTGGGGTTTTGGGAACCGCAGGTCCGGGCAGTTATCCTCCCATCATCAATGCGGGTGATGTATCCAACAGTGGTGTAGAGTTAGACATTCAATACCAAGGGGCGATGAAAAAACGCTGGAACGTGGCCATGGGATTGAATTTTGCCTACTTGAAAAACGTGGTGTTGAGCACGCCCAAAGGTGTGGACTTCATTCCTGGCGCTGGTTTTGGCGTGGGTGGTAGCGTAGCATCGCGTTTCCAAAAAGATTACCCCATTGGATTCTTCATGGGCTATGAAACCGACGGTGTGTTCCAAAGTCAGGCCGAGATCGACAATGCTCCTGTGAAACAAGCGGGTGCAAAGCCAGGGGACTTCCGTTTTAAGGACCAAAATGGCGATGGTGTAATCAACTTCTCCGACGATAGCGACAAGAAAATGTTGGGCTCTCCCTTGCCGAAATTTACGGCGGGCTACAACCTGAGCCTTTCTCGCAAGGGTTGGGATATTTCTATGCAGTTGTATGCGGCGGTGGGACAAAAAATCGTGCGTAACTATGAGCGCCAGCAGCCCTATGCGAATCAATTGTCGTATACCATCAACCGTTGGACGGGCCCAAATAGTACCAATGAGCATCCCCGTGCAACCACTGCGTTGACGCGCAATACCGTGTTCTCCGATTACTACGTAGAAGATGGCTCATTCCTGCGTTTGCGCAACTTGCAGATCGGTTACACCTTAAAAGGACAGCGGTTGGAAAAATTAAAAATGACTGGCTTGCGTATTTATGTGTCGGCCAATAACCTGTACACTTTAACCAAATACATGGGTTACGACCCTGATCTCGGATCTGTGGGCGGTGCCTTGGGTGCGG
>JBANFU010000078.1:0-4289 GCA_037975865.1 Bacteroidota bacterium | reverse complement strand
AATTCTTCCCAACGGGGTGAACATTGATTCCTTTGTGCCCCAAGGTGAATCCGCCATCATCCCAAACCGCATCCTGTTTACTGGAAACATGGATTATGCCCCCAACATCGATGCGGTACAGTATTTCGTTGAAGATATTTTGCCTTTGATCGTTGAGGACATTCCAGCGGTTGAATTCATTGTGGCCGGACAACGTCCGGTAAAAGCCGTGCAAGCGTTGGCCTCCGACCGGGTGAAAATCACTGGGTTTATCCCCAATTTGGCCGAAGAATATGCAAAAGCCCACGTGGTGGTGTCGCCATTGAGAATCGGCGCTGGTACCCAAAACAAAGTACTCGAGGCCTTGGCGATGAACCAACCGGTGGTCTGCTCTCAAGTGGGATTTGCCGGATTGGGATTGGACAATGGCAAAGGCATACTCATGGCCAACAATCCCCGGGATTTTGCCGACCATGTGTTGTCGATCCTCAAAGACAATAACCTACGAAAACAACTCGGAGAAACGGGCGGCACGCACGTGAGGGAAACGTTTGCCTGGTCTGCCGTAGCCAAACAACTCCATCAATATTTTAACAATTAGAACCATGAAAAAGATATCGTTTGCGCTAGCGCTGTTCGCAGCAGCAGCGAACCAAAATGTCATCGCTCAAAAATCCGCAACCGCGAAAGGTGCATCCGTTGCAGCCAGCCCCGCAACTACGGTGGCCGATTCATTGATGAAACCGTTGTTGAATCAGGTGAATTTTAGGATGATTGGCCCTGCCACTACCAGCGGAAGGATTGTAGACATCGCCGTAAACCCCAACAACAAGTCAGAGTATTACTTGGCTGCGGCTTACGGGGGTGTTTGGAAAACGGTGAACGGCGGTACCACCTATCAACCCATTTTTGATGGCTACGGCACCCAGAGCATCGGTTGCTTGGCCTTGGATCCCGTGAATCCCAACATTGTTTGGGTGGGAACTGGGGAAAACAACAACCAACGCAGTGTGGGCTACGGAAATGGCATCTACCGCAGTTTGGATGGGGGTAAAACCTTCGAAAACATGGGCCTCAAGCTGTCTGAACACATCGGCATGATCAAAATCGACCCCTCCAATACCAACCGCGTTTGGGTAGCTGTCTATGGTCCCGTTTGGAAAGAAGGCGGCGAACGTGGCCTCTATCTCACCGAAGATGGCGGCAAAACATGGGTCCGCAATTTTCATGTATCCGATAACACCGGATGCAACGAAGTATACCTCGATCCCAATATGCCAGGCACCATGTATGCGGCGTTTCACCAGCGTAGACGTCACGAATGGACCTACCTCGGCGGTGGACCCGAATCGGCCTTGTACAAGAGCACCGACCATGGTAAATCTTGGCGCAAATTGGGCGGTGGTTTGCCCGGTGGCGAGTTGGGACGTATTACCATCGCTACAACCTCAAAAGCCGGACAGATGTACGCCATGGTAGAAGCCGAAGAAGGCAAGGGTGGCATCTATATTAGTTATGATTACGGGGAAAGCTGGTCTAAGCAAAATCCGTTCTTCACCGCGGGTAATTACTACCAGGAAATTTTTGTGGATCCCACCAATCCCAACCGATTGTTTTGCATGGATTCCTACATGAAAGTTTCTGATGATGCCGGTAAAACCCTCAGAAATGCGGGAGAGGGCAACAAGCACGTTGATAACCACATCATTTGGATCGACCCAGCACAACCGTCTCATTGGTTGGTAGGATGTGATGGTGGATTGTACGAGACGTTCGACAATGCTCAAAACTGGAATTACAAAGACAACATTTCCATTACCCAGTTCTATCGTGCGTCGGTCGACAATGCCTTGCCATTTTACAACATTTATGGAGGAACTCAAGACAACAATACCTTGGGAGGGCCCGCCAAAAACAATTCGGCCAACGGGGTGAGCAACGATGATTGGTTCGTTACCGTGGGAGGCGATGGGTTTAAGTCGCAAGTGGATCCCTCCAATCCCAATATCGTTTACAGCCAATGGCAGTATGGAGGTTTGGTTCGATACGATAAAGCCACCGGAGAAGCCGTGGATATCAAGCCTACCATCGGCATCAAAGAGGCGCCGTTGCGTTGGAATTGGGACGCACCCTTGATTATTTCGCGCAGCAATCCCAAAGTTCTGTATTTTGCCGCCAATCGCGTGTTTAAAAGCGAAGATCGGGGCGATTCTTGGACACCCATTAGCGGGGATCTGTCGCGCGGAATCGATCGAAACACCTTGCCCATCATGGGGAAAGTTTGGGGCGTGAATGCGGTTGTGAAAAACCAAAGTACCAGCATTTATGGCAACATTACCACCTTGAGCGAAGGCAAAAATGGCGAGTTATATGCCGGAACCGATGATGGATTGATTTGGCGCAAAGAAGCCAACAGCGACGTATGGTTGAAATGTGGTATGGCAGCCAATGGAGAAATGAATTTTCCTGACGCGCCGAAAGGACAGGCCAATGGAGTGGGACATCCGTTCATATCCATGGTGTATGCATCGCCCAACTCGGGTAATGTGTATGCGGTTTTGGACCATCACCGATTTGGCGATTTTAAGCCCTATGTATACAAAAGCAGCAATGGGGGAGCCACTTGGACAAAAATCGTGACGGGATTGCCTGAAAACGGACCGGTAAAAACCGTGATTGAAGATTTCAAAGATGCTGACATTGTGTTGGTTGGAACCGAGTTTGGGTTGCATATCAGCGTGAATGGTGGAAAGCAATTTATGTCGTGGCAGGGAGGTATGCCGCCCATTGCCATCAAGGACATGGTGTTTCAAGAGCGCGATGATGATTTGGTGTTGGCCACTTTTGGTCGTGGCTTTGCGGTGTGCGATGACTACGAAAAGATTCGTGATTACAAGGCGATGTTGTTGGGTAATGCGGGGTTGGCGAAGATGAATTTCATTGTACCTGTGAGTCCGGTAAAGCTCTTTGTTCCTGCAACGCCATTGGGAGGCAGTGGAAACGGTCACAAAGGCGCATCGAGATTCTCAGCGCCGAATCCATCAAACGGGGCGGTTATTTACTACCAGATTACATCGGACTTCTCAACCATCGCCAGTCGGAGGAAAAAGAGAGAGTCGGATGCAGCGAAAAACCCCAATGCTTTGATATATCCTGCCAAAGATTCCATTTTGCTGGAGAGTGTAGAAGAGCCCGCAAAGGTGTATATGGTTATTCGGAGTTCGCAGCAAGTAACGGCTGACAATGTGATTGCGAAATTTTCGGTGAATGCCGCCAAAGGGCTATCGCGCGCTGAGTGGAATTTGCGGTATTCGGATCCGTCGTTGCCCGTTCCGGCCGACAAAGGATATCAAGCGGGATGGGGACCTTATGTAACGCCAGGAACGTACTATGTGCAGTTGGAGGCATGGCAGAATGGGGTAGAACGGTTGATGACGGGGGTAACGGAAATTGCGGTTTCTTATTTGTATGAGCCTAGCATTCCGTTGGTGAGCAAAGAGGAGAAGAATGCCCAGGTGGCACAATTGTTCAAGGTGAAACAGGATTTGAGTACGTTGAATATTCGATTGGAAGAAATTCAGCAGGGGTTGACAGCCATGAAAAACGCCATCGGGGTATCCAATACGAATGCGCGTGATTTTGCCCAATTGTCGGCCCAGTTACAATCCGTATTAAACACAGTGACTATTGTGGTGAATGGCAACGGCGCGTTGGCTTCGGAGGAATTTGAAACCACGGAGGGCTTGAACGAGCTGTTTGGATCGGCCTATTATTCTTGTTTCGATGCGTTGAATGCGCCCACCAAAACCCACTTACAGAAGTTGGATATTGTTATGTCAGGGGTAACGGAATCAAACACCAAATTGAATGAGGTTGTAAAACAATACAATGCCATGGCGTCGCAGTATCCCGCGCTGAGATTGCCGGTATTGCGGTAGGGTGGTTATTTCGATTTTGATTTTGGGGTCGGCGTTTACGCCGACCCTTTTTTATTTGTGAAATCGATGGCATTCGTGTTGACTAGGCGATAGATTGAAGGTACTCGGTAATACTAGACAAACGCAATTAATTCAGTAATCGCAAGTAAAGAATTCAGTAGGGTACAAAACAGAAGAGGCCCCCCATCGGGCCGCCTCTTCTGTTTTGTATGGGGTTGGATTTGTACAAACCAACACCATCAATTAGTGTTTGTCTTTGCAGCAGGCTTTCTTTTCAGGAGCCGCAGCAGGCTTTTTGTTCTTGCAGCAGGCGTCGCCTTTGCTACACGTTTTGTCGTTATCCTCTTTGCAAACAGGCTCGTTAGAGCAACC
>JBANFU010000070.1:0-11535 GCA_037975865.1 Bacteroidota bacterium | reverse complement strand
GGACTGTTTGAGCAATTTTGCAGAGGAATGCGTGTTACACCACTGTCTTTTGAAACGGCTGAATTGGTGCCCAGCGTCAAGCGAACCTTGTGGATGCGGCCTTTTGGTAAACGTTGGTTTTTTGCCAAAGTTGTGTCGAGGCCGTTTCTCAAAGCCAAGATATCATAGGTACCAGGGGTGATGGCCAGAGTGTCCCAGTAACCGTACTCGTCATGGCCGCCTTTGTGATCATCATCACCGTCCTCGTCTTTTCCATAAAAATCATCGTCATGGTGATGGCCTCGAGCATCCGCCGTGTCGATTTTAACTTCTACATACTGAATGTCGATCCAAACATTGGTTAAATCTGTGATAGGGCCGTCATTCATTTTCACGGTTACAAGTTGAGTGCCAGCATCGGTAAGGAAGTTTTCTTTTTTACAGCTAGACAAACCGATGATTAATGAGAAAATGCCAAGAGTAAAAGCCATGGCGAAAGTTTTGAAGCGAAAGTTTTTTTGTGTTTTCATGATGGTAGAATTAAGTGGTTTGGTGTCTTAGACAAGCAAATCAACGTTACCCCCCAACGGATGAAGAAAATATTTGTCAGAAAATTGTCATTGGGCGAAATGAGTCAGAAATCGAAAGGATTAGCAACCATAAAAAATGAATTGCCCTTCTGTATTTTCCACCTTATTACCCTGGATTTCCAGTGAAACCGGTACTACTTGACCTCTGATTTTGGAGTCACGAGACATAACTACTTTTTATTGTTTGCGATGGCCTGGATATACAACGCTTCTACTTTCTTTCTCGCCCAAGGCGTTTTGCGCAGAAACTTTAAACTGGATGATACACTTGGGTTTTCGTAAAAGCAGTTGATACGAATTTTATCAGCCATCACTTCCCAACCAAATTTTTCGTGCAATTCAGTGATGATCCTTTCAAGGGTAACGCCGTGCAGTGGATCTTGTGCCATAATTAAAAAAAGAAACCGCAAACATAAGGTTGTTTGCGGTTTCTTGAAGGGTTAAATTAAGATTACAAATCGAAGCGATCCAAGTTCATTACCTTGTTCCAAGCAGCCACGAAATCGTGAACAAATTTCTGCTCGGCCGCTGCGTATCCATATACTTCGGCGATGGCGCGAAGCTCTGAATTAGAACCCAGGATCAAATCAACACGCGTACCCGTCCAAACGGTTTCGCCTGTGTGTCGGTTTTTACCAACAAAGGTATCTTCCTGCTCAGAAGTGGCTGACCAAGTGGTGTTGAAGTCCAACAAATTTATAAAATAATCATTGGTCAAGGCTTCTGGACGTGTGGTGAATACGCCATGCTTAGAATTGTCGAAGTTGGTGTTCAACACGCGCATACCGCCCAACAATACGGCCATTTCTGGCGCCGTTAGGTTCAACAGTTGCGCTTGGTCGATCATCAATTCTTCGGCACTGCCCAAACGGTGATGGCTGTTGTAATTTCTGAAAGCATCAGCATGGGGCTCCAATACAGAGAACGATTCTACGTCGGTTTCCTTTTCAGTAGCATCACCTCTTCCGGCAATAAATGGCACCTCGATGGTATGACCCGCGTTTTTGGCGGCCATTTCTACACCGACACATCCGGCAAGAACAATGGTATCCGCCAAAGAAATGCCTTTGCCACCGCTCAATGAGGCATTGAATGAAGATTGGATTTTTTCCAAAACATCCAACACTTGACCCAATTGGGCAGGGTTGTTGACTTTCCAATATTTCTGAGGCGCCAAGCGAACACGTGCACCATTGGCACCACCGCGTTTGTCAGAACCACGGAAGGTAGATGCCGAGGCCCAAGCGGTAGATACCAATTGTGATACGGTGAGACCAGAGGCTTCAATTTCGCGCTTCAATTTGCTGATGTCTGCGCTATCCAAAGCGGCGTAATGGTTGGCAGGGATGGGGTCTTGCCAAATGAGCACTTCCGCAGGGACTTCCGGACCCAAATAGCGGTCTCTTGGACCCATATCGCGGTGGGTGAGTTTGAACCAAGCGCGGGCAAACGCATCAGCAAACTCTTCTGGATTTTCCAGGAAGTGACGAGAGATTTTCTCGTAAGCAGGGTCGAAGCGCAGTGCCAAGTCCGTTGTTAGCATGAAGGGGGCATGTTTTTTCGATGCATCATGCGCATCGGGTACCAAGCCTTCGCCTGCGCCACCTTTGGGTTTCCATTGTTGAGCACCGGCTGGACTTTTGGTCAACTCCCATTCGTAACCGAAAAGATTTTCGAAATAGTTGTTGCTCCACTGCGTGGGCGTAGTTGTCCAAGCACCCTCCAATCCACTGGTGATGGTGTCGCCAGCGTTTCCGGTACCGTAAGTGTTTTTCCATCCCATGCCTTGCATGGTGATATCAGCGCCTGCAGGCTCTGGTCCTACGTATTTGCTCGGGTCTGCGGCACCGTGTGTTTTTCCAAAGGTGTGTCCACCGGCAATCAATGCAACGGTTTCGTAATCATCCATCGCCATGCGCTTGAACGTTTCACGAATGTCGCGGGCAGAGGCAATTGGATCGGGGTTGCCGTTGGGGCCTTCTGGGTTTACATAAATCAATCCCATTTGCACCGCGGCCAAGGGATTTTCCAACTCGCGATCGCCTTTGTATCGTTTGTCGGCCAACCACTCGCGCTCTGAACCCCAATAAACGGTTTCGGGTTCCCATACATCGGCTCTACCGCCAGCGAAACCAAAGGTTTTTAATCCCATCGATTCCAAGGCGCAGTTACCGGCCAAAATCATCAAATCAGCCCAAGAAATGGCTTGTCCGTATTTCTGTTTGATGGGCCACAAAAGCAAACGGGCTTTGTCGAGGTTGGTGTTATCAGGCCAGCTGTTCAATGGAGCAAATCGCTGCATTCCAGCGCCAGCGCCACCGCGACCGTCGGAGGTACGGTAGGTTCCCGCACTGTGCCATGCCATGCGGATGAAGAAGGGACCGTAGTGCCCGTAATCGGCTGGCCACCAATCTTGTGATTGGGTCATCAATTGCATGATGTCGCTTTTCAATGCATCGTAATCCAATGCTTTGAAGGCTTCCGCGTAATTGAAATCCTCACCCAAGGGGTTGGAAAGGTTACTGTGCTGACGCAGAACTTGGAGGTTCAACTGATTGGGCCACCAATCTTGGTTTTGGGTGCCGCCACCAGCCATTTTTCTCATGTTTCCGTGGTTGAACGGGCATTTCGCGCCGCTACCTGCATTGTCGGTATAATGTGATTCAGTCATAGTCGAATTGTAAACACAAATTTCGCGATTTTGTTCGCAAAATCAGGGCTTCTCGTGTAACTTTTATCACAAATTTGGTGAATGCTGGTTTACATGTAACCCAGCGTTTTCAGCATGCTCTTGTAACTCTGTTCTTTAGAGAAAAGTCGGAAATGGTGTTCGCCATTTTCATCGCGATCGATGATTACATGTTTGGGTGCAGGGGTAAGGCAATGTTGAATACCTCCATACCCACCGATGCTCTCCTGATAGGCGCCCGTGTTGAAGAATCCCAAATAAAGGGGGTCGGCGGGATCGTATTTGGGAAGATAGATGGCGTTTACGTGTTGCTCTGAGTTGTAGTAATCATCGCTATCACAGGTAATGCCGCCAAGCAACACCCGTTCTTGCTCTTCATTCCAGCGGTTGATGGGCAACATGATGAACTTTTTGTTGATGGCCCAAGCATCGGGAAGGGTAGTCATGAAGCTTGAGTCAATCATGTTCCATTTCTCGCGATCGTTTTGCGATTTTTGGTCTAATACGGAGTAAATGTTTCCCCCTGATTCTCCCACGGTGAAGGAACCGAATTCCGTAAAGATGTCGGGTTCGGGGATGTTGTTTTCTGTACAAACTTGCTTGATTTGACTCACGATTTCTGTAGCCATGTATTCGTAGTCGTAATCAAAGGTGAGTGAGTTTTTGATGGGGAATCCGCCGCCTATGTTTAGGGTGTCGAGGTCGGGACATTCCTGCTTAAGCTCGCAGTATACTTTCAAGCATTTGTGTAGTTCGTTCCAGTAATATGCGGTGTCGTAGATGCCTGTGTTGATGAAAAAGTGAAGCATTTTCAACTTGACATTTTTGTTTCGTTTTACTTTGGTGCGATAAAAATTGACCAAGTCTTTGTATCCGATGCCCAGTCGAGAGGTGTAGAATTCGAACTTGGGTTCTTCTTCCGCGGCAATTCTAATTCCAACCGTTACGGGTTTGTCGGTGTATTTGGTGAGTAAATCAATCTCATTGCTGTTGTCCATCACGGGAATAACATTGGTCCAATCGTTGTTGATGAGGTTGGCGATGTTCTCAATGTAGTTTTCGCGCTTGAATCCGTTGCAGACAACAAATTTGTCTTTGCTGATTTTGCCTTGTTCAAAAAGGTTCTCCAAGATGTTGATGTCGAAGGCTGATGAAGTTTCTATGTGTACATTGTTCTTCAACACTTCGTCGATTACATGGGAAAAGTGGTTGCTCTTGGTGCAATAACAATAGTAGTATTTGCCTTGATAGTCGGCCTTGGCGATGGCTACGTTAAACCAAGTGCGTGCTTTCTGAATGTTCTCGGAAATCTTAGGTAGGTATGTGAATTTCAATGGGGTCCCGTACTGTTCGATGAGGTCCATCATGGGGATTCCATGGAATTCAAGGTTGTCGTTGCTGTCAAGCTTGAATTCTTCCGTAGGGAAGTAAAAAGTTTGGTTAATGAGGTCGACGTACTTGTTTTTCACGATAGTTTTTTATTTGTTTTATAAAAAGTATGCAAAGGTAAGTGAGTTGGATTGTATTTTTTTTATAAATGTAAGTGAGTTGGAATTTTCGCCAAATCGCAAAAATGTTTTTGTAAATTCGCGCTACCAAAACAAAAATCAATACGCCATGAGCAAAATCAGTGTAATCGGAGCCGGAAACGTAGGCGCAAGCTGTGCGGAGTACATTGCAATTAAAAATTTCGCAGCAGAAGTTGTGTTGTTGGACATCAAAGAAAACTTTGCCGAAGGGAAAGCGCTTGATTTGATGCAAACGGCGGCATTGAATGGTTTTGATACACGCATATCGGGTAGCACCAATGACTACAGCAAAACAGCAGGTAGTGATGTTGTAGTGATTACCAGTGGTATTCCTCGTAAGCCCGGGATGACCCGCGAAGAATTGATCGGTATCAACGCCGGTATCGTGAAGACCGTGATGGAAAATTGCTTGGCGCACTCTCCAAATGCCGTGTTTGTCATTGTAAGTAACCCCATGGATACCATGACTTACTTGGCAAAAACAACCTCAGGATTGCCCAAAAATCGTATCATTGGTATGGGCGGGGCCTTGGATTCTGCTCGCTTCAAATATTACTTGTCTACCGCGTTGGGATGTCCTGCAGCGGATGTAGATGGTATGGTTATCGGTGGTCACGGTGACACAACCATGATTCCTTTGACACGTTTGGCATCCTACAAAGGTGTTCCAGTGTCTGAGTTTTTGTCTGAGGATGTGTTGGCAAAAGTGAAAGCAGATACTATGGTGGGAGGTGCTACGCTTACAGGCATGTTGGGTACCAGTGCATGGTATGCACCCGGAGCGGCCGTGAGTGTGTTGGTTCAAAGCATCGTTTGTGACCAAAAGAAAATGATGCCTTGCTGCGTGGCTTTGGATGGGGAGTATGGTCAGTCCGACATCTGCATTGGTGTACCCGTGATTTTGGGTAAAAATGGCTGGGAGCGCATTGTTGAGTTGTCGTTGAACGACGCTGAAAAAGCAGAATTTGAGAAGAGTGCTGCCGCTGTGCGTAGCATGAACGCTGCTTTGTAACTTTAGAATCCATTCGAATTTCATTTTCGTATAGATTAGCAACAAAAAGGGCCGCAAGGCCCTTTTTGTTTTTGGTATCTTTGCCCCATGAAAGTGTCGCGCGGTGTTTGGTTGATGTTGATGGCCTCACTGTCGTTCGGCCTAATGAACGTCTCAGTGAAGTTCGTTCATCAAATGCCCGTTTCAGAAGTTGTTTTCTTCCGGGCCGTCGTGCAAATCCTACTCAGTGTAGTCATCCTGCTGCAGCTTAAACAATCGCCTTGGGGGAAGAATCCGAAATTGCTGGGACTGCGTGGGTTGTTTGGGTCAATCGGATTGTTTTGTTATTTCTACACCCTTCAGGTGATGCCCCTGGGCAATGCCATCGTGATCCATTATTTGTCGCCCATTCTAACAACCTTGGTCGCCGTGGCCCTAGGCGATGAAAAAAATCATCCCTTGAGTTATTTGTTTTTCGCCATTTGCCTGATGGGCGTTGTGGTTGTCAATGGAGTTTCGCAAGACGTGACCTTAGCCGGGGTGCTTGCGGGTTTGGGCGGTGCGTTGTTCTCGGCATTCGCTTACAACACCATCCGAAGGCTCAAAAACCTAGAAAATCCCAATGTGGTTGTGTTTTATTTTCCGCTGATAACACTTCCGTTGTCGTTGCTGGTGGGTGGTCTGTACGATGATGCTTGGCGATGGCCCGTGGGCATCGAATGGATCTGGTTGTTGATGACAGGGGTAACAACGCAATTGGGGCAATTTTTTATGACCCGGGCGTATCAGTCCGACAAAGCGTCCAATGTCTCGGCGATTAGTTATGCTGGGATACTATGGGGTGCAGGATTTGGGGTGTTCCTGTTTGGCGAGCACTACAAATGGCTACAATTTGTTGGAATGGGGATGGTGCTGTTGGGGATGTTGCTGAATGTGCGCATCAACCTTCGCCGCGAAGCGGCTCAGTAAGGACGAAAACGGCCTCCATTACGCGTTTTTCAAAGTCGCCATAGACCTTCTTTCGGCGGGGCAACACCAAACTGGCTGTTTTGTGTACGGCGTCTAATTTGTGCGTGACAAACCCTTGTGCGCCGCCCCAACTGAAATCGGGGACAAACTGTCGAGGAAATCCAGCCCCAAACAAATTGCATGCTACACCTACAACCGTACCCGTATTAAACATCGTATTGATTCCACACTTGCTGTGATCGCCCATGATCAAACCACAAAACTGTTGTCCGCTCCGCTCAAATCGTCCTGAGGCATAATTCCAGACCTTCACTTCATCGTAGGTGTTTTTCAAATTGGAGGCATTGGTGTCGGCGCCGATATTGCACCACTGTCCCAGTACGGCATTGCCCAAAAATCCATCATGACCTTTGTTGCTATAGCCCCAAAAGACCACATTGGAAATCTCCCCGCCGGCCACACTGTAGGGTCCGAGGGTTGTGGAACTGTATGCTTTGCTGCCCATTTTCAAAACCGCACCCTCGCACAACGCCAATGGGCCTCTTACCAGTCCGCCTTCCATAATCTCCGCGTTTTTGCCAACGTAAATGGGGCCTTCTTTGGCATTCAATATACAGCACTCTACTTTGGCGCCTTCTTCCAAGAATATGGGGTAGTCCCCGATGATTTTGTTGGTGTCTGAAGGTGTGATGGAGCTTCTTCCGGCGGTCACCCGCGCAAAATCCTGCACGATTTCTTTTCCGTTTAAGGCAAAAATATGGTAGGGTCGCTCAATCCAGTCCACTGTGTCTGCGAATTGAATGATGCTGCTGGGTGCCTCATCGGCCTGGATGCCATGGTAAGCCACCCTTTGTCCATTGTGCATCAGCGCTTGGCCCAAGGTGAGCGATTTTACCGCTTGGATCACATTGGGGTTGGGTAAGGCCGATCCGTTGATGTAAATGGCAGGGCTTCCTTGGGGTAGAGAGGGGTAGGGACTGCCTTCTGTTTGTAAATAGTCGCGGGTGATATATCCTACGGATGAATGCGGTACTCCCAAATCGTATGCCCATTTTTCTGCTATGGTGAGTATGCCACAACGCAAATCCGCGGCCGGTCGGGTTTGGGTCAACGGAAATAAATTGGCAATGGTTTGGGGTTCTATGAACTGTAGGATCATGAAACAAATTTACAGCAAAAACAAAAAAGCCAACCCGCAAGGGTTGGCTTTTTGAAGATTTCGGTTTCGGGCCGACAGCAAAAATTACTTTTTGTTGTAGCGCTTCATGAACTTGTCGATACGTCCCGCCGTGTCGATCAAATTCTGCTTACCAGTGTAGAAAGGGTGTGACATGGAAGAGATTTCCAATTTGTACAATGGATACTCGTTGCCATCTTCCCATACAATGGTCTCTTTGGTGTTAACACAACTGTGTACCAAGAAACTGTGGTCACAGCTCATGTCTTTGAATACAACTTTGCGATAATTTGAAGGATGAATATCGGGTTTCATGAGATTTTTTACTTTTTAAGGGGTGCAAATATAATGAAATGATTTAACAAAAGCAACTTATTCGCCGAGTCCGGGAATATTTGCCGGAGAATGTTGCGTTGCGGCCTCGGCTCTCCGACTACAATCAAGAATGCTTGCATCAAATCCTTCCGGAACATCCAGTGGATCTGTGACAATCCCCGTGGATTTATCGGCCAGTGCGGCTTTCAGGAAGTAGCCGTAAATCGGCAAGCTCATATTAGAACCTTGTCCAATCAATGACCCACGAATCCTCACGGTGGGGTCATCGGCACCCACCCATGTAGCACAAACCAAATTTTTGGTCAGCCCCATGAACCAACCATCGGCCGATCCTTGGGTCGTTCCCGTTTTTCCAGCAATGTGTCCCTCGATGGCAAATTTTCCACCGCGAATCCGACTGCCCGTACCACCATTTACCACATTTTCCAGCATTCTGAACATCATATAGGCTTTTCCCGCACTCAAAACTTGGTCGGTTTTGGGTTGGTTGAATTCCTCTAACACGTTTCCATTTTTATCTTCGATACGCAACAAAAAGGAGGGTTCTACCCATAAGCCGTTGTTGGCAAAGGCAGAATAAGCGCTGGCCATTTCGTAAGGCGATAATTCCATGGTCCCCAAGCAAATGCTCGGTACTTTCGGAATGCGATTTTCTTCAATCCCTACGCGTTCAGCAAACTTAACCACGATCTCTGGAGCGTCTTCACCCAAACTCTTCATCACTTGTGCGGTAATGAGGTTGTCCGACAAAGCCAATCCCCGCGTCATCGTCCAAACGCCGCCGGATTTTCCATCGGCGTTGCGTGGACTCCATTCTTCTCCATTGCTTACAAAGACGGTACGCTCTCTCGGGAATTCCGTGCATGGCGTCATTTGATTGATGTCTATGGCTGTGGCATACACGATGGGCTTGAAAGTGGATCCAACCTGACGGCGGGCGCGCTTGTTTACGTGGTCATACTTGAAGTATTTGTGGTTGACGCCGCCAACCCATGCTTTTACATGTCCCGTCTCCGGTTGAATGGCTATGAAACCGGCCATCAACACTTTTTTGATATAGGCCATGCTATCGTAGGGCGACATCAGCGTATCGATGTCTCCACGCCAGCTGAATACAGTCATTTTGATGGGTTTTTTCAACTCGCGAATGATCTTCGCAGAGTCATCACCCAATTCTTCCGCCAAGGCCTTGTAGCGCTCTGTCTTTTTCAGGGCACTTTCAATGAAACCTGGAATCACTTGTCGGGTAGTCACATAGCGCCACGGTTTTTCCTTGCCCCAGCTTTTGTCGAACTGACTTTGTAGCTCAGGCATATGCGTTTGCACCGCTTTCTCGGCATATTGCTGGAGTTTGGGGTTGAGGGTGGTATATATTTTTAAACCGCTTCGGTACAAATCAATGCCACGCTCTTTGCACCAAGGTTTGAGATATTCTCCGAGGTAATATTTGAAGTACTGCGCCAAGCCATCCATTTCCGCGCTGCGATAATTGATTTTGATGGGAATGGCTTTTAAGAGTTCTACGCTGTCATCAGACAAGAAATTGTACTTGTTCATTTGTTCAAGCACTGTGTTTCTGCGCGATAGGGATTTGTCTGGATTGAATTTGGGGTTGTAGCGGTGGTTGGCTTTCAACATCCCAATAAGCACGGCGGCTTCTTCGATATGCAACTCTTTGGGTTTCTTGTTAAAAAACTCTTTTGAGGCGGATTCAATACCAAAAGATATCCCAGAAAACGGCACCGTGTTGAGGTACATGGTGATGATTTCGTTTTTGGTATATCGGCGTTCTAGTTCTACCGCGATGACCCATTCTTTGAATTTTTGCATCACCATTCCAATTTTTGTGGATGGTTTTTGGAAGCGATAAAATAAATTCTCGGAAAGCTGCTGCGTGAGGGTAGAGGCACCTCCATCTTGGCCCAAAGCGGCGATGGCGCGCAGTGTTCCTCTCACGTCGATGCCCGAATGGGAGCGGAACCGTACGTCTTCGGTGGCCTCCAGGGCTTGAAAAACACATGGGGCGATGTCTTTATGGGCCGTGTTGATCCGGTTTTCAAGATAAAAACTACCGATGAGTGTACCGTCATCCCCCAGGATTTCTGAACTCAATGCGTTTTTGGGATTCTCCAAATCCTCTACGTCGGGCATTTCGCCGAACAAGCCAAATGTGACCAAAAAGAACAGCAAAAATAAGGCGATGGTACCGCCAATGAGGATTTGCCAAAAGCGTTTGATGAACGTAAATTGAAATTGGGGTGCTGCCATGATTCAAATGCGAATATACACAGATTTTCACAGCCGATTTGGGCCGATTGTGGATTACTGCTTTTCGTAAAAAATTCGATATCCGTTGAGGTCGAGCAGCTGCGTTAACAGCAAGAAATTGGATTCGGAAATCCACATGGCTTGATACTCATACAACCCTTTTTCGGCGAAGTAACTGTTGGATTTGGATAAGAAATCGACAAACTCTTTGGCTACTTCTGGCTTCGAGAATTGCGAAATCCGAATTACATTGGTACTGCCGATGGCGGTGTTGGCATTGATAAGCAAATTCTCAAAGGAAAACTGTTTTTTCGCAAAATCACTCAGTGCTGCGCGAATCATGTTGGTATTGGCGCCCTTCGGGAAGGTGAACAGACAATCCAGGGATTCGCCTGGCTTTAGTGTTTGGTATGATTTACCGGAGGCGCTCGCGGTGCTTTGCGACTGAGCCGCTTGCGATTTCAATCGTTCGTTGGCTTCGATGATGTCTTGGGCTTTCAGGGATATTTCCGTGCCGGGATAATCCACAACCAACTGCTGCAGCAATTCAATGCCCTTGCTTACGTTGCCGGATTTGATGTAACAGAGCGACTGTAAATAATCGAACTTCGTTTGCAATTGATTGCCGGCAAACTCTTTATCGGCCTGCATCTTCAATGAGAGTGCCTCGCTGTATTTTCCTTCTTGAAACGCCGTCAGCATGGCCGAAAACAAACTATCAATAGCCTGATTGCCGGAGTTGTTTTTGGCCGCCTCGCTCAACGAACCTCCATTTTCGAGCATTCTTACATACACGCTTTTGGGGTGGTCGGTCAGCAACTTGGCTTTCCATTGGTCTGCCTGCGTATAATCTCCTGTCAAACGTCCTACTTTGATTAATTCATAGAGGGCTTGCGGTACATTCTCGCTGAAGGGAAAACGCTGTAGTAATTCGGTGAACAATCGAATGGCCTCGGGGTATTCTTGCAACCGATCTTGGTAAATTTTCGCTCCCTCAAACAGTGATT
>JBANFU010000062.1:0-3562 GCA_037975865.1 Bacteroidota bacterium | reverse complement strand
GTTGGTTGGGTGCCAAGCATGCCGCTACAAATTAATTGAACACCGTGCGATATCTCACCCTGGGTTTGTGGGCTTTCTTGATGGGAGCGAATCTGAGGGCTCAGGTATCGCACGCGGTTTTGGCTGTGGATGGCAGCGCCAATCCTGTGAACGGGAATGAGCCAAGTATCGCCATTGACCGGGCCCGTCCGATGCGCACGCTCATCGGCGTCAATACCAATAATGTATTGTTTACGGAAGACGTTGATCTTCAACGTTGGCAACCGGTCATGGTAAACCCGCCCCAGGGATTTTACGGTGATCCTGTCATGAAGTCTGGCAAAAATGGACTCATTTATTTGGCGCATTTGGCCAGGAACAAGCAAAGCGTTTGGCCGCAATTTTTTGATCGCATCGTTTTTGAGCGAAGCGCCGATGGTGGACAAACCTTCTCAGCGGTAGATGTGGGGTTTCACGAGGGGAAGATGCAAGACAAGCCCTGGTTTACCTTGGATGAATGGGAAGGCAGTCCGGGCGAGGGGAATGTGTATCTCACCTGGACCGAATTCGACAAATATGGCAGCGGGTCGCCGCAGGACTCTTCTCGAATTTGGTTTGCTCGGACGAAAATGGGCATGGGCGAACCCTTTGAAACGCCGGTTGTGATCAGCGATCGCGGGGGGGATGCCATGGACGATGATGGCACGGCGGAAGGCGCCAACATCGCTGTAACGCCCGATGGCGTGTTGCATGCCGTGTGGTCGAGAAGTGACACCCTTTGGTATGATTGCAGTCGCGACCAAGGAAAAACCTGGGGAAAGGATCGGTTTTTGGCAGTTCAGCCTGGGGGTTGGAATCATGAAAATGTGCGTGGAACGATGCGTGTAAATGGTATGCCGTTCGCCGTGTCTGATGCGCGGGGAAACGTGGTCGTTGTTTATTCTCGTTTGACCTGCAATAAAACCGCCTTCACGGCCTGCAATACCCGCGATGTATGGGCGGTGGTAAAATGGGCTGGGGGAGAGGTGTTTTCGCAACCGGTGCCATTGAATATGCCACAGAAGGGGGCTGTAGATGCGGCCCATCGCATGGATCCCCAAACGCCTGATTTTGGGAATACCGAGCAATATTCTCCCATGGTGGTAAAATCCCCCAATCACAAACGCATTTTTGTGGCTTGGCAGGACCGCAGACGCAGTGCCACCTGGGCCTTTTTTGATGTCTATGGTGCTGAGATTTGGGTGGCGAAACGGTGGGGTGTGGGCAAGCGATTGCTTCATGTGGGTCGGAATATCCGATTGTCGAAGACGGCTTCTATGGCTCCAGGGAATGCGGTTTTTATGGGAGATTATATTGGATTGGACTGGGAAAAAGACATCGTGCTGGCCTACACCGGGTTTGATGTTTCTAGATCCCATCCCGTGGTGCACTTGTCTCGTTTAACGGTAAAACCGCGTTGGTTTGGAATCAATAAACTCAAAGGGGTAGAAGGCATCTCAGAGCCGGGTTTGAGTTTTTGGGTGATGAATGATATTCAGGAAAAAAGTAGCACCCAAGCGGCGGTTGTGGATAATCGTAAGGATAAAAAAATATTCATTTGGGCCGAATGGCCTGGCGTAACCAATTTTACGGTGGAGTTGAAAATGGGCTCACATGTGGTCATGTCGCATGTGTTTGAAAATGTATTAGATGGGAAGGTGGATTTTGAATTGCCCCTGTCGCGTTTTGTTCCTGGCTCGTATGAAATTGTGCTGAGAAAGAAGAGCAGGAGCGTGAGTTTGCCCGTTTATTTAAAATAATTACATAAAGAATGCAGGAAATCGTGCAAGTCCTTTGTGTAAATACACTTGAAATCCTATTTTTGCTTCCCTTTTAATAGACTATGGCAGTAATACAGAAGTTAAGAAACTCAGGAATGGTTGTGATTGTGGTCGTGGCCGCCTTGGTTTTGTTCGTTATCGGAGACCTTTTAAACAGTCGCTACGGCGCCAATAACAACACCACCGAAGAAGGTGTGTTTGTGGAAATCGCAGGAAAAACCTTCAAAGAGAAGGACGATTTGGAGCCTTTGGTGAACAAGTTGTACCAACAGAAAATGGCAAACGATCCTTCTTTGGCTACCAAAATGCAGTCAGATGAAAAGTTCCGTTTGAAGACCGTGAAGGAGTTGTATCAGAGTGCATACGATCAATTGATTCGTGAGCAGATTTTGATGAAGGAAATCGAAAAGTCAGGGATTTCATTGTCGGAGGCCGACATCAACGAATTGTTGGTGGGTAAGCATCCCAGTGAGTCGATGTTGCAGATTCCTGATTTTCAGACCGATGGTAAATTTGATGGTAAGAAGGTTGAAATGATTTTCAAGCAGGGCAAAACCAATGCTCAATTGAAGGCCAACTTGATGACTTTGGTAGAAAGCGTAACCAACTACGAGAAAATCGAGCGTTATGCCACTTACGTTTCCAAGGCAAACATCAAAACCAAAGCTGAGAAAGAATACGAATATGTGGTAGCCAACCAAGGTGTGGTGGGCAGCATCATCAACATCGCGCACAACAGTGTGCCTGACAAGGATGTGAAGTTGACCGATGCTGATCTGGAGGATTATTTGGCACGCAACAAAGAAAAATACAAGTTTACGGCAGAGGCCCGCAACGTGAAATATGTGGTATGGGATGTTGTTCCTACCCAGCAGGATACCATGGAGGCTTACACAGCGGCCATGCGCACGGCTGAGGGGATGCGTACCCAATCTGAGCCCGACACCATGGGTGCTTTGGGATATTACAACATTACCAGTTTGCCAGAATCTGCGCCTGAAGAGGTGAAAAGTTTGGTTTGGAATGCGCCATTGAATGCCGTTGTAGGACCCATCTACCGTGAGGGTAACTTCTACATTTGGCAGAAAGTGGCAGAGGCCAAAGACACGGTTCCTATGGTTCATGCATCGCACATCTTGATTCCGACTTCAGGCTCATTGCCCGATGGTACTACCATTGTGGATTCTGTAATGGCCGAAGCCAAAGCGAAAGAAGTTTTGGGTAAAATTCTGGGTGGTGAAGACATGGCTGCATTGGCGCCTAAATTGTCTACCGACCAAGGATCTGCGGCCAAAGGCGGTGATTTGGGTTGGGCTGCAGCCAGTGGTTATGTGAAAGAATTTGCGGAATTCTGTAAGACAGCAACCAAAGGACAGGTGGGCATGGTGAAGACCCAGTTTGGTTTCCATATCATCAAAATGGTGGATGAACCCCAGAGCAAGAAAATCAAGTACACACAAAACACCGTGGAATTGGCAGCAAGTCCGAACACTGTAAGTTTGGTTGACGAGAAGAGCCGCGCGTTCCGTAACAAGGTTACGACCGAGGCGGGTTCCTTTGACAAAGCGGTTGAATCTATGGCATTGGTTCCCCGTGTCATGAAAGATATCAAGACAGATATGCAGGGCATTCCTGGTATCAACGCCCCTGAAAATGTGAAGACCATCATGTATTGGTTGTTCGATAAAGAACGCTCAAAAGGGGATGTGTCGGATGTTTTCCAATTTGCAGGTGCCCACGTGGTATTCAACGTAGAAGCGGTG
>JBANFU010000056.1:0-10545 GCA_037975865.1 Bacteroidota bacterium | reverse complement strand
ATGTTTTGCAAAAGGACCGAGTTGGACGTTTGTTCAATGGCGTATACCAAAAAACCCTTTTCCTTCAAATCAGAAACTACCTCCATCGTTGATTTGCTATAAACCCAATTCACAGAATTCTCGGCTCCAATTGCGGTCTTGGTAATATCCCGGTGAGGGGGTGTTGCGGTGATACCACACAAATAGAGTGTATCGCACAAAAAAGCATCGCAGGTTCGCATCACCGACCCTACATTGTTCATGCTGCGCACATTGTCGAGCACCACCACAAAGGGCCATTTGCTGGCCTGTTTGAATTCATCCACGCTGAGGCGTTGCAAGGCGGTACCCACCAATTTCTTCACAAACACAAAGATACTCAAAATCAATGGGGAAAAAGGGAGCGTAAATGTGGAAATCGGCCTGAGTATTGGCTGTAATTTTGGGGTTTATGGCAGGAGCAAGTACAGACAAAGAAACGCCGCTCATGAAGCAGTACCACAGCATCAAGGCCCAATATCCAGGTGCTATTTTGTTGTTTCGGGTGGGTGATTTTTACGAAACGTTTAGTGAAGACGCACGAATCGCATCCAAGGTGTTAGGCATTGTGCTCACCAAACGATCCAATGGTGCGGCATCTGACCAAGACTTGGCTGGATTCCCTCATCATTCATTGGACAACTACCTGCCAAGATTGGTGAAAGCGGGTTATCGCGTTGCCATTTGCGACCAACTGGAAGACCCAAAAAAAACCAAAACCATCGTCAAACGGGGTGTTACGGAGCTAGTCACCCCCGGCGTGAGCTACAACGACAAAGTACTTGAAACCAAACAAAGCAATTATTTGGCTTCGGTATTCGAGCAAAACATGCAATGGGCAGTGGCCTTTTTGGACATTTCCACCGGCGAGTTTTATGTTACCGAGGGTTCTTTGATATCAATTAAAAAACTCATTGATGCATACAAACCGGCAGAATGGTTGATGCCTAAACAACAGCAATCGTTGGTGCAAGAACTGCTGGGCACACCCGCCTCCTACCAAACCATGGAATCCTGGGTATATGAGTCCTCCACGGCACAGGAAGCGCTTTGCCGACAATTCAAAACACAAAACTTGAAGGGCTTTGGCATCGCCGAAATGCCTTTGGCCATTTCGGCGGCTGCCGCAGCCTTGCAGTACTTAGCCCAAACACACCATACCCACACGGCGCACATCAATGGCATTGCCCGAATCGATGAAAACGATTCCGTTTGGATTGATGGATTCACTGCCAGAAACTTAGAATTGGTAAGACCCATCTATCAAGCGGGTACGGCCCTGATTGATGTGATTGACAAAACTTGCACCGCCATGGGCGCCCGATTACTCAGACAATGGTTGGTATTCCCGCTGATTCATCGCCCCAGCATTGAGGCAAGACACAATCAAGTGGAAGTCTTTATCAACAATGCCGCAGAAACATCGTCGTTTCGCGATACAATGAAACAAATAGGCGACCTACAGCGACTGGTATCCAAAGTAGCGCTGCGAAAAATCGGTCCGCGCGAATGCCTCATGCTCGGCTATGGACTGGAAAATCTGCAAGAGAGCAAAGCCTTATTTGCCCAAAGTCGCGACCCTCAATTACAGGCCCTATCGGAAAAAATAGACGCCTTACCCAACTTGCAAGCGCTCATCATGGATCAAATCTTGGCTGATGCACCTGCGGTGGCCGCCAAAGGTGGAATCTTCAAATCTCATGTGCACCCAGAACTGGAGGAGCTTCGCGGTCTAACCACCTCCGGTAAAGACAAACTCATTGAAATTCAACAGCAAGAGATCGAACGCTCAGGCATACCCTCGTTAAAAATTGGATTCAACAATGTCTTTGGATACTATTTGGAAGTTACCAACTCCCATAAAGACAAAGCCCCTGAGGATTGGATACGCAAACAAACCCTCACAAACGCCGAACGTTACATCACTCCAGAATTAAAAATATATGAGGAGAAGATCTTAAACGCGGAAGATCGCATTTTGGCGTTGGAAGCCGAAATATGGGAAGAATTACTGGATTCTATGTCGTCGTTTGTGGCCCCCTTACAACTGCAAGCCAACCTATTAGCCGAGTTGGATGTGTTGGCTGGATTTGCGCAATTGGCCATGAACAATCATTATTGCAAGCCATCCATGAATGATGGGCACAACCTATTATTGAAAGATTGCCGTCACCCCGTCATCGAATACCAACTACCACCCGGCGAGTCTTATATTCCCAACACCATCTCGTTAGACAAAGAACAACAGCGCATTATCATCCTTACGGGCCCCAACATGAGCGGTAAAAGCGCCATCTTACGTCAGACCGCCCTGGCAGTCATCCTGGCCCAAATTGGTTGCTATGCTCCTTGCAGTGCTGCAGAAATTGGTGTGGTCGACAAAATTTACACCCGTGTGGGCGCGTCAGACAACATCTCTGTAGGTGAAAGTACTTTCATGGTAGAGATGACAGAAACGGCCAGCATTTTGAATAACCTTAGCAATCGAAGCCTGGTACTCCTCGATGAAATCGGTCGCGGCACAAGCACCTACGATGGCGTTTCGCTGGCGTGGAGTATCGCAGAGTACATTCACTCCCACCCGTCTTTGCCGAAAACATTATTTGCCACGCATTACCATGAGCTGAACGAGTTGGAGTCCAAATGCCCAGGAATACGCAATTATCACATTTCTATCAAGGAGCAAGGTAGCCAAATCATCTTTTTGCGAAAGCTCACCCAAGGTGGAAGCGAGCACAGTTTTGGTATTCACGTGGCTCAATTGGCCGGGATCCCCAATGCGGTATTGCTGCGTGCTACTGAAATCCTCAATCAGCTGGAAGAAGAGCGTGCCAACCTATCCCCACAAAAAACGCTAAAGAAAACCGAATCCAAACCGGTGTATCAAATGAATATGTTTCAAACGGAGGACCCCAAACTCATTCAAGTCAAGAAACTCTGTGGAGGCCTAGACATCAACACCCTTACACCCATTGAGGCTTTGCTCAAACTGCAAGCCATTCAGGGCATACTCAACAACAAATTGTAATACCGTTAAAAACTGTAGTTACACCCCAAGGCGGGCAAAATGGGCAATTGGTCCACCCGTTTGCGATTGATACGGTCAAAGTAGAAAATGTTGTTGCGGTTGTATACATTGGTTAAACTGAACAACAAATTGAATTCTCTGTGCTTTTCCATGACCCATTTTTTGCGTGCAGAAAAATCCAAGCGATGATAATATGGCAAACGACCTTGATTGATGGAAGCGTAGACTACCCCAAGCTGACCATTGGAACTGGTATAATCGGTGCTTAACCCCTGCTGAAAATTAAATTTCTCGTAATACCCTTGGGTTTGTGTGAATGGAAAACCTGAGCCGAAATTCCAGCGGAGCGACAACTCCACCGGGTTTTTCTTGCCCATTTCATAGTTCACCAAGAAATTGGCATTGTGTCGACGGTCGAAATTTGGCTGGTATTTGATATTGCCATCGAACCGGTTGACGTATGTCAGCGAATACACCGCCCAAACGTACCAATGCTTGTCGGTGTATTTATAACTAAAGTCCCCACCATACGCATTCCCGTCCTCCACAATAAAATTCTGACGCAATCTTGCGGGTTTATCAAGGTTGAATTCATCATCCTCGAAGAGTTTGTCCCTGTTGATATTGGTGATTTGATCGAAGAGTTTCACGAATGACTCCACATTGAAGCTGTGTTTCTTGTTGATGCGATAATCGAACCCCGCCACTGCGTGGCGGGCCTTCTGCAAGGCGTGCGTGACTGGCTTGCCATTGAAGGAGTCTGGTAAATTATCCGGACCTGATAAAAATCCGTAGAACAAATTGACTACGTCGCGATCGCTCATGGCCGACAAGAAATTTTGCGAATAAGCCCCTACAGCGAACTTGATTCCAATCGACTTCCATGGCATGTATCGCAATTGGAAGCGCGGTTCAAAGCTACTGTTACCCAATGAAGCATAGTATTGGGCACGCATACCCAGATTTGAAACCAACTTTTTCCTTACCACCCTATAATTCACAAATGTGTTAATCTCGGTGGTGCTTTCCAATTGGGAAATCCGTCGGTTGTTTGTGTTGTACAATTCAAAATTGGTTTGGAAGCCATTCATTTCAAGTCCCCACTTCAGGTCGTCGCGACGGAAATTGTAACCAAAGTTCATCCCCAAGTTGAAGCCTCCAATGGAGCTGCTGCGAGGACGCGCATCTTGCTCCTTCTGTTGGATGCGATATTCACTCCACAAGAAATATCCATCTACCCGGGTTTTTGCTTGCTCCGGAACCACCATAAATTTCCCTCCCAGGCCTGTTGAGGACCATTGATAACTGGTTGAACCAGGAAAAGCTACGTTATCGCCAAATCGAAACCCATACAGCTTGGAATACCCTCCGTTGGCACTGTTGAAACTTGCTTTGATAAACAAGTCTCCAAAATTGTAGGGAAGTTTGTCGGGGTTGGCATAATTGTACAGCAACTTCGAAGACTCCCGCAAAAAGGAATTTTTGTAGGATATGGCCAATGAACTATTCCCCTTGCCTTGTTTGTATTTTTTCAATGGAACTTCCAACAACGCTTTGGAAGTAAAGGTGGTTAATCCCACTTTCATGGTTGTTCGATTGCGGTTGGCATCCCGGGTTTTCAAATCAACCACCGCCGACACCCTACCACCATATTCTGAACCAAAACCGGCACTATACACATCGGCCGTTTGGATCAAATCCGTTTCAAACACAGAAAACAACCCAATGGAGTGAAAGGGATTGTAGATGGTCAGTCCATCCAGCATCACTTTGTTCATCACCGGCGATCCGCCTCGGATGTACAATTGTCCACCTTGGTCACCACTGAACACCACCCCCGGCAACACTTGCAAATATTGTAAAATATCGGGTTCTGCACCTACCGCGGGCATTTTTGCAATGGTTTTCGCATCAACCGTAGTTACTGCCACTTGGGCTTCCTTGGCTTTTGATTTAACAGATATATTCACCTCACCCATGGAAGCGATCCGGTTGATGTAAAAATCCTTTTTGGTATTGGCCCCCAGTTTGACCGGCACTTTTTCAATCAAGGTATCGAAGCCACCCATCGAAATTCTCACGTAATAATTGCCCGGCTGGAGTCCTGTAAGCGCAAAATACCCATCGTTATCCGTCATCACGGCCCTCACCTCATCACCCAAAGGACTTGTTTTCCCTGCACCCTCACTCACACACAAAATGTTAGCCCCCACAATGCGGTCGCCGTTGTTGGCATCGTAAACAAAACCTCGGATATCGCTCTTACTTGCCTGTCCCATCAGCCATGTTGGGAAGATCACACACATTATCAGGATAAATCGCCTCATGATTCTCGCGAAAATACGGCTAATTTCCTTTGGCTAAATTTTTTTCATCGATAAGCAACGGCTGAGAACTATTTTTGCATTTCGCATGGTTTACCGTTTTAAAATATGGTTCGAAGACATGGAAGACATCGTACGATGGATTGAGATCAAGCCTTCGCACACCTTCCTGGATTTCAACAACATCATTCAAGAAGCCATTGGCTTTGACAACAAAGAATTGGCCAGCTTTTTCGTCAGCGATGACCGTTGGCGCCGCATTTCTGAGGTCAAAAAAGCCAAACCCAGCGGCGATGCGGACCTTACGGGCAATGCCAATGCCCCTTTGATGGGGGAAACCAAATTGCGCACTTGCGTCAATGATCCACACCAACGATTCATTTATGTATTTGACTACAATGCCCAGTGGACCTTGTTGTGCGAGTTGATCAGCATCGAAGAGAGCAACGAAAAACAAACCTACCCCCGCATTTATCGCAGCGAGGGTAAAGCGCCCAGACAACACAATGAGGGCAAATTTAAAATGCTGGACGACAATGAATTCGACACCTTGGCTGAGAAAATATTGGCGGCCAAAGGCGTGAAAAGCTTATTGGTGGAGCACGAGGAGGAATTGTTGGATGAAGATGACGACGATCTGGATGATGATTTGGACGAAGATGAGGAAGACGAAGACCATGATGAATTTGGCTTTGGCGCTTTGGGTGAAGGGATTGACGCCGACGATTTAAAATAATACACCCACAGATTGACTACCCAACCTACCCTGATTGTTGTGGGAGGTCCCACCGCCTCCGGAAAAACAGCTGCTGCCATTGCACTGGCACAAGCGTTGGGCACAGACATTGTGAATGTTGATTCCCGACAAGTATACGAGGAATTGAACATCGCGGTAGCCAAACCCACAGCAGAAGAGCTGCTCAGTGTACAACATCATGGCATCGGCCACGTACCCATTAATTACCATTACAATGCAGGTACACATGCCGAAATTTTCCGCGGCATTACGCAGCAGCTACTCAGCGAAAAAGGCAGTGCCATCCTCTGTGGTGGAACCGGATTGTACATAGAAGCTTTGCTCTACGGCATGGACGATTTACCCGCTGTTGACCCCGATTTACGGAGTGAGATTTTAGACCAATACGTAGCCAATGGCATCGAACCGCTGTTGAAGATGCTGTTGCAACTCGACCCTCAGGCCGGACAATTTGTTCAGCTCAACAATCCACAACGCGTGATGCGGGCACTGGAGTTATGCATTCAACTGCGAAAACCATTGAAAGAAATCTACGGTCAGGAAAAGGCCAATCACTTCGAGGGAGTTAACATCCAGTTTGTGGGCATAGAGCACCCCCGGGAGGTATTGTACTCTCGCATTAATCAACGGGTTGATCTCATGGTTGAGGAAGGACTATTGGAGGAGGCCAAAACCCTATTCCCACAGAGGGAGTTGAAAGCCCTACAAACCGTAGGTTATACGGAACTGTTCGAACATTTTGCTGGCGATACTACCCTGGATGTGGCCATAGAAAAAATCAAGCAGCATACGAGGAACTACGCGAAACGACAGATAACCTATTTTAACAATCGGTTTTCAACGAATTGGATTTCACCTACAGATTGGGCCGATTTCATTCGTAAATTTGTAAAAACACCATGACACAAGATATCATCATTAGTTTGGTTGCCCTAACGGTTTTAGAAATCGTGTTGGGGATTGACAACATTATTTTTATCTCAATCCTAGCAAACAAAGCGCCCGGCGGAAAACAAAAACAAGCCCGTCAGTATGGATTGCTGTTGGGGATGGTGGTTCGAATCATCATGTTAATGGGAATTAACTGGGTTCAACGTCAGGAAGCCGATTTGTTTCACGTCATGAACCAAGGCATTTCCGGCAAAGACCTATTGGTTATTGTGGGTGGATTGTTTTTGCTATACCAAAGTGTGCGTGAAATACACTTAAAAATGAAAGGTCATGAGGAGGAAATCAAAGAACGCACGGATGCCAAAGGTTGGACAGGCATTTTAATGCAAATGGTACTCATCAACGTGGTCTTCAGTTTGGACTCAGTGATCACGGCGGTGGGTATGGCCAACGAGGTATGGGTCATGATTGTGGCTGTAATCATCTCGATGTTGGTTATGCTGTGGGCCAGCGAGCCCATTGCGAACTTCGTCAACGATAACCCGAGTATTAAAATACTGGCACTGGCCTTTTTGGTATTGATTGGTGTGAGCTTGCTGGGAGAAGGTCTGGGCCAACACATCGAAAAAGGCTACATTTACTTTGCGATGGCGTTTTCGTTTGTGATTGAGTTGATCAACATGCGACTCGACAAACAACGGAAACACTAAGGATCAATCCTCGAAGGTGTACATCGGATCGATCTCTGCCCCTGGTGCTACATCAATCACGGTACGCAGCAGGCCGGAGTGCATTTCATAAACCCAGCCATGCACGTGGGGGCGTTGGTGATTTTTCCATGCCTTTTGAACAATACTGGTTTTCACCACGTTGCCTACTTGCTCGATGAGGTTCATTTCAACCATTTTATTGAGCTTGGCTTCTTCGTCTTTTTCGGCATCTACCTCATCTTTATGAAGGCGATATACGTCTTTTAGATTGCGCAACCATTTGTTTAGCAACCCGTAACTGGTATTCGTTAGAGCGGCTTTCACCCCCCCACAGCCCGTATGTCCACATACAATGATGTGTTTCACTTCCAAATACTCAACTGCGTACTGCAACACACTTAACAGATTGAGATCCGTATGCACAACCATGTTGGCGATATTGCGGTGAACAAATAGTTCTCCCGGCTCTGCGCCGATAATTTCATTGGCCGGAACTCGCGAATCTGAACATCCAATCCACAAATAATCGGGTCGTTGATCTTTTGCAAGATTTTGAAAATAGGTAGGGTCATCCGACATTTTCTCCGCGGCCCATGCCCTGTTGCTCAAAAATAATTTGATTTGATCTTCCATGTATTATTTAATCTTGCTGATAAAATTGCAGTGTATTTGACCCAGCAGTTTGCTTTTCTGGGATTCATTTAAAAATTCGTATTGGATTTGAATGTTGTGCTCTTTAGCGCGAATATGAAAATCGTCCAACACATCCAGTATATCTGCATCTGTGAAAGTGCAATGAGTCAGGTCCATCACCAATTTCGCATTGCCAGGAATTTTATCAAGCAATGACTTGAGAAGTGATTTATTCAAGAAGGTCACTTGTTGGTGAAAGCGAATCATGAAGTTGTTTTCCATCTGAACGATGGTAATGGATCGGTGAAAATTGGACTTAACGATAAAATAGAATGCAACCAGCATTCCAATACAAATGCCGATGAGCAAATCTGTAAACAAAATGGAAATCACGGTAATACAGAAGGGCATAAACGATACGATTCCTTTATTCCATTCTGAAATAACCAAACTAGGTTTGGCCAGTTTGTAACCCACGAAAATTAATATTGCGGCCAACGCAGCATTGGGAATTAAATTCAGCACCTGAGGAAACAGCAAAACGGCGATTGTAAGCCACAAGCCGTGTATGATGGCACTCCACTTGCTCATCCCCCCTGCATTCACATTGGCTGAACTTCTCACGATTACGGCTGTTACGGGTATGCCTCCGAGCAATCCCGATAATGTATTACCAACACCCTGTGCCATTAATTCCCTGTTGGGGGGTGTAACCCGCTTGTGGGGATCGATTTTGTCTGATGCCTCTATGCTAAGCAGGGATTCGATGGAAGCAATCAAAGTTATTTTTATGGCGATGACCCAAATCAAAAAGGACCCCAAAACACTAAAGTCTGGAAATTGTAACAAAGGCTGGGCATTCTCTTTGGATAAAAAATCAGGAATACTCACCATATGGGAGTGGTCTACAATGGCCCAACTAGGATTATTTGAAATGGCCCAAGAATTCACACCCACTCCTAACAACACCACCAAAAGTGGTGCGGGTATCAACGCCAACCATCGATTGTTTTTGATTGATTTGATTTCCCACAAAAATTGTATTGCCAAACCTGCCAAGCCAATGACTATAGCCAGAGGCGTTAGGTGATTCAGGGCCACACTGATCTCCGAAAACGTGGTCTGACCATCGTGTTGTACAAACCCTTCATCGCCAAAATCATCCGCATCCCAACCAACCAAGTGGGGCACTTGCTTTAAAATCAACATCAACCCGATGGCGGCCAACATCCCTTTAATGACCGACGCCGGAATAAAATCGGCCAATTTCCCCACTTTCAGCATCCCCAATATCATTTGCAACACACCGGCGACCACAACGGCCGCAGCGAATGCAGACAGTGCGTTTGAGGCGGAATGGGCATGTGTACCACCCGACAAATCGCGGAGCGAGGATTCAACCAACGTGATCAACCCTGCCGCAGGACCACTGACAGAAACATGAGATCCACTCAAAAATCCTATCACCACACCACCTATAATTCCAGCGATCAGACCACTTATTACAGGCACCCCACTGGCGTGGGCGATACCCAAGCACAGTGGCAATGCTACGAGAAACACAACTAGAGATGCCGATAAATCTTTGGTGTGAAAGTTCATTTCTGTAAAACTATGGAAAATTCCCATTTTTTCAGGGACAAAATCCATAACCATCGCAAATCAATCGACATTTGCGATGGAAAAAATCCATAATTACAATTCCACTACGGAAAACGAGGAATCCTTATTATAATCCACACAGGAACACACCGCAGAAATCCATCCATCACCGTATAAAATCCAATGTTGAATCCAAAATAGAGACCGTTCTTGTGGGTGCGCTGATGAAAATTGAGATTCAATTAATTGCGCGGTCGATTGCCAAGCATCCGCACTGAACTGGGATTCCAAATACGCCTCTGTGGCCGCCTTTCCCAATTTATTTTGCCATTTCAGAAAGGCATCAATTTCCTTCTTTGATTCCGACAAACCCGGTGATTTCCATTGATATAACACCTGCAACTGTTCTCGCAATGTGGCTGTTACCGTATCTACCGTCTTCAACACAGCGTTTTCACCCACCAATCTCTTCACAACGAGGTCTTTCACGCCCTCAACCCCCAAAAAGCAATCCTGAACTTGAATTCCAAGCCGGTCAATCTTTTTTTTCTGCGATGGCGTTAACACCACGCCCCCTTTGCG
>JBANFU010000265.1:0-8350 GCA_037975865.1 Bacteroidota bacterium | reverse complement strand
TTTGCCCGAAACTGTGGCGATCGAACCAACCACGTTTCTACGACTCTGACGGCCATAACCCACAATAACCACATCGCCCATGCTCGATATTGAAGATTTCAACGCGGCATTGAGGTTGGTGGTTTCGTTTAATTTGATTTCGACTTTTGCCAACACATCCTCCATTTGGTCTTTGGAGAAAATGATGTTGTAAGTGCCGGGAGCAATACCACTGATGCTGTAAGAACCGTTCGCTAGCGTTTTTGCTTTGAAATCGGTTTTGTACACTTCAATGGTAACCCCCTCGATGGGCTTTTTGGTTGACTCATCAGTCACCAAACCTGCCAAGGATCCTGTTTGCGCAAATGCCGAAACTGCACCAAAAAGAGCAATGGCAACAGATAAGATGGCTTTTCGCGTGGGTATCAATGTAAACATAGGCTTAATTTAGGGTAGCAATATAAAGAAAATTTAAATAAGTGTCAATTATACAATTACAAAAAGTGTCAATGTGACGATTTGGCGAAGCATAGGTGTGGTTTCCGCCGAAAAGGATTGAAATTGCTAATCCGCTTTGGGGTAAAAATGGAGGACAGATCGGAATCCAACATGGTTATTTCTGTGATTGCTTTGCATGAAGAAAACGGCCATCGGATCGAGGTAATAGAAATCTTGCGCCCAAGAGCCTCCTTTGACAGCAAAGTGAAGTTTCAGGAGTTCTGCATCTACCAAATATCCTTTAAAATCGAATACGTTGACTTGTTGATAGGCGTTTTCAATCAACTGTCCGTTGGTATTCAAAATGGTTGTTTTGTTGTTGTAAAGGTGCCCGTAGGCTGGGGTGGATGTCCATTCAGCAACATTGCCCACAACATGAGATACGTTTGGATAGGGTTTGGTCGGAGTTAGTTTCACGGGCAATGGTTTGAGCAGTGCTTCGGAAAATTCGTTTTGAATGTTCAAACCTCGGGTGGTTTTGGTACCGGCAAAGGCGACAGGTAATTGATGATTTTCTTGATGGCGAATGAAAGTGAATAATCCACCGCCCATCTTCCGATTGCTTCTGTAATAACTGCCATCAATTTGGCCCTTTGACACGCCCATGACGGTGGGCTGTTGGATGCTCATTTCGTATAAACACATCCACTCGGCAACACTGGGGAGTGCCACCTCTACCACAAGACCCAGTTTGTTCAGTGCGGCTTGAAGGTTGGCGTACTTTGGGGAGTAAGTCAGTTGGTCTGTTAGCCATTCACAGTAGGCATTTGCTTGAATTTGACTGATGCCAACGACGGGATAATTGTCGTAGGTGTTGGCTTGGAAATACAACCAGGAATAGGGATTCGTAACGGCGGCACGTTCTGCGGTAGCTGCGAAAGGAGCCCACACAGAGGTGTCAGGCACAAGTTGACGTATCTCGAAGCCAAGGTTTTTTCTAATCCATTGACTGTCTTTTAGAAAATCCTTGTATTCTGCATTGGTTATTTCTGTTCGATGGGCCGCGAATGGACCGCAAGAAATCATTTCTTCAATGGCGAATATCGAGTCGTACCCCGTCTGACTTTGGGATGGAAATTGATTGAAGCGCAATCCTTCGGGTTGAAAACAGGGGAAGTAATTGGTCAGGCTTGACTTTTTGCCCTTGAATAATGATTTGGGTACAACCACAGATTGGATAGCACCTTCGGCCGCGGTGAAATAATATTTCATCAAATGCTCAGGGTGTGGCGTTTTTTGACCACACAAACCCAAGGCATATAACATGCCCACCGCCGAGAACAGAATGCGCTTACGCATTCTTCAAAAATACGGGATTAGTTCAAGGTCGACAATACCGCTTTGATTTCGTTCAAATTGGGCATTTCACCCGCATTGTCCAAAATTTCTGCATGACGAATGATGCCGGCACCATCCACCACGAAAGCGGAACGCTTGGAAACACCTTTCATCCCAAAGGCGAATGTTTCGTAAATGCTATCGTAGGCGGTGCTTACTTCTTTGTTGAAATCACTCAACATATGAAAATTGTAACCTTGCTGCGTTTTCCAATTGTCTAACGTAAAAACGGAATCAACGGAAATTGCCAATACCTCGGCATTCAAGGCTTCATAGTCTTTCAAATTGTCGCGCATCGAACACAACTCTACGGTGCAAACACTTGTAAATGCTTGAGGATAGAACAAAATAACCACGTTTTTGCCCGCAAATTGAGACAGGCTGATTTCTTGTTTTTCGCTGTTGAATAAAGTAAACTGAGGGGCGGGTGATCCAATTTGAATGCTCATGATGTTTTAGAAGGAAACAAAGTTAAAATAAAATGGTTGGCAATGTAGGGATGAAATCGAACAATCAACCCCAAAAATCAGCGATTAGAATAGAGCCGGATTGCTGTATACGCGCTTGTTGAGTTTTAAATCTTGCAGTAAAGCACTTTTCGGTCGGAGGGTGAACAACCATTGTTTCCCGTAACCGCTGGGTACCCACATGAATTCTAATTGCCAGCAGTGTAGATTTCTGACTAGAGAAAATTCACTGGCATTCAAGGTTCGCTTTTTGAAATCATACCCAGAATTGTAGGATATTTTCCATTCAGGTGTAATGCTAATATCGCCACGTACCGTAACGGCAT
Source organism: Bacteroidota bacterium (assembly GCA_037975865.1). Classification (GTDB taxonomy): domain Bacteria; phylum Bacteroidota; class Bacteroidia; order NS11-12g; family UBA955; genus UBA955. Next base: position 5,742 of record JBANFU010000265.1, on the reverse strand, counting down.
TTCTGCTGAGTCGCTGCGTTGGATTGAGAATTTCTGCATTATATCCTACCGAGTAGGTAAAGTTCAACGACCACGGAATGGAGAAATCGAAATAGTTCCAGGGCTGTGTTTGGATTTGCCTCAATTCCATTTCATCAGTAGCCAAGGGATTGGTGATGCGGGCGGGCATCGTTTCCTTGGATTTTTTACCGCCAAACATTTCGGGTTTGATGCGCGAATTGACGTTGAAATCCACGTTTTTGAATCGCAATGGACCTCGATTGTTTTGGAAATAATAACTCGAAACTCTGCGACCATTTTGATAATCGTAGGGGCTGTAGCCCGCATTCAGGCCGATACGTACTTCCTTGGCGATGACAGTGTTGAAACCAAAGTTGATGTCGGACCACTGAAAACTATCGGCAGAAAGGTCGTAGCTTCCGTTCATCGATAACTGATCAATTAGGTTGAATTTTTCTGTTTTTTCCTTGCCCAAACTATCTACGCTGATGACCTTTTTTCCTTGTAAGTTATTGCCCAACGAGAATCCCACGGAGCCTGATTTGCGCTGACCAAATTCAGAACCGCCGCTCTTTTCAAAGAGGCTGTAGGCAATGACTTTATTCTGGGAGTCGATGTAAGTGCGATTCCAACCCCTTTTAAGCGCATCGATTTCTGGTCGATAACCCATGGCGATACTGGGGGTGATCGTGTGACGGATGGCCCTCAGTTTACCCCATTTGATTCCGGTGAAGGTCCCGTAAATATTGGTGGTAAGTCCTGCCGAAATATTATATGAATTTAATCTGAAAAAACCTGTAGTGTCTTTTAGCGTGATGGTTTTACTCTGTGCGTCGTAATTTTTAATTTGTCCACGGAATAACCACTTTTCTTGGTAGCTTGCAGAAGGGGTTAGGTTGAGTGCGCCTTTGAATAGTTTTATATTGGTGCTGATGGGGACTGAGTGTCGAACACCGGATTGGATGGTCGACAATACCTCTTTGTATTTTTCACTAAATATTAATGTATCTTTTGTACTCAGGGTATTGGCGAAATTCATGTTGTATGAAAATCGAATTTGTTCATACCAAGCGGTATTATTTCCATTCTTTTTAGCAAAGGGTGTTAAGCTGGAAACACCGACATTGACATTGGGTAATTCGAGTCGAAAGTCATGGGTTTGTACGTTTTGTGTATGTCGGGCCGAAGCTGATAAATTCACTTTGTTGCTAAAAAAACTGCGCCCGTAGTTTACACTTGATTGGAATTCATTTCGTGAAAGCGTTTGAATGTTCCGGGAATTGCGTTTGTTGAAATCGCCCGACACGATGTTGATGTTACCATTGAGCGTGGTACCTGGCAAGAATTTATTATCGAAACCAAATCGAGAAACAATGCTAAAATCATTGGTTTTTGCAAATTCTGGATTTGCGCGGTCGAGTCCGTTGCCAAATCGACTCATGTTCAAACTGAGTTCGCTATTGAATTTGTATCGCTTGATGTAGCGCGTAGTAAGACCAACCCGAAAATCGCCGTTGAAGTAAAGGTCTGTACCGAGTTGGGCATCCGCATTTTTACCGAGTCCTTGATAGTAGCCTAAGTTGGATAGGTAAAAACTATTGTTTGCGCCGTTGAAACCCGGGTTGGGAACGATCAGCCCATTTCTACGTCCTTTTTGTAACGGAGCGATACCAAATGGCAGTGCCAGCGGTGTGGGGATGTCGGCAAATACCAGGTTTGCGGCCCCAAATAGCACTTTTTGGTTGGGAATAACCTTGATTTTGCTGGTGTTTAGATAGAAATGGGGGTGGGGGTCGGCGCAAGTACTCAATTTTCCGTTTTGTCCCATGAAACTACCGTCGGGCTGTTTCACCACCTGTTTGAGCAGAATGTGCGCCTCGTCTTGAGAGAGGGATAGGCCATAGACTTTTCCCTTTTTTGTGCCGGAATTGTAGATTAAACTGTCCGACACATATTGATCGGCGCCATCTTTAAAAATAGGCAAGTCACTATATTTTCCGGCGGAGTCGCTCCCGCCTTTGGCGAAGAGTAATTTGTTGTTAAGCCCGACTTCGATGTAGCGCGCTTTGAGCTCCATGTTGTCGGTGTTCACAGATGCCCCGTTGAATAGGTTGGCTTTGCCCGATTTCATTTCAAAGATGATGGAGTCTTTTGCTTCGTATCGGATGGGCGACTGAAAGGGTTTGCTGCTTGGGGCGACTGTCTTTGTGCTGTCTTTTTTTGTGGACGATGAGTCGATGCCTTGAGCCAGTGCGGGGGTTGTGTATAGGCACAAAAGCATGCACCCTACTGTGAACAGGGGATGTAAGTATGTTTTTGTATGGTTTTTGTGCGGTGACAAGAAGTTTTGCGAATTTCGGCAAAAAGTTTGCCATGATTGCCATATGACAGCAGAAAGAAATGCATTTATCCCTAATCGTGTCGCCAAATGGGGTCGATTCTTTGTAGTAGCAGTAGTCTCTATTGCTTTATTATTGGGATTGCCAGCAGCCAATGTTGTTAAAGTTTCCTCGGGATTGCGGACGTTGGTGATAGATGCAGGTCATGGAGGAATGGATCCGGGTTGCAATGGGAACAATGAAGTTTTTGAAAAAGATGTGACCTTGTCTGTTGCCCTGAAATTGGGTAAGATTTTGAAAGATAGTATGCCCGGATTGAAGGTGCTGTACACGCGCACGACCGACAAAACATTGAAATTATGGGAGAGGCCAAATTTGGCAAATGACAATCGCGCAGATTTATTTATTTCAATTCATTGCAACGCTAATAACAATCGAGCTGCCGCAGGGAGTGAGACCTATTTTATGGGGTTACACAAATCTGAAGGGAATTTAGAAGTTGCAAAACGAGAAAATTCAGCCATTACTTACGAGGCTGATTATCGCGAAAATTCAAGGTATGGGGGGTTTGATCCAGAATCGGCTGAGGGTCATATTATCTTTAGTTTGGTTCAGAACGCTTACATGAAGCAGAGTTTGAAGTTGGCATCGGGCATCGAGTCACACACGAACAAAGTAAGCGCAATTAAAAGTAGGGGAGTAAAGCAGGCGGGTTTTTTGGTGTTGTGGCAAACATCTATGCCCAGTGTGTTGGTGGAAACTGGGTTTTTAACCAACCCAACGGATCGAAGTTATTTGCGAACTTCCGAAGGTCAACAGAAGATCGCTGTAGGTGTTTATCGCGCCATACGAGATTACAAACGTTATATGGAGAGTGTAGAATCTGGTAGTCGGGTTTCGCGATGAGTAGCGCCCGATTTTTTTAGTCTTAGACAGATTTTCTTTCGTGTTTCGCCCATTGGCGATTTAGATTTTTTTTAGATTTTTTTTCTTGATTTCTTGCAACCTTTTGCTTTTATCGCGTCATTTGTGAAAATAACTTTAAAATAAATCTATGAAATCAACAATTACACAACTCAAAAAGCTTGCGTTTTTGGGTGTCCTGGTGGGGGGATTGTTCTCTGCTAGTGCACTGAAAGCGCAAACCCCATGCTCGGGAGCCAACTCCTGGGGATGTGGTGGTGCTTTGGTAGGTTCGGGAACGGACTTTCCAGGTGACATTCTTGACGTAACTGTGAAAGACAAAAAAGGTAATTCTTTGGCGTCCTACAGTGGTTTGGGATGTACTTCATCGGCTTCATCGGCCTCTTACAAAGGGATTTTGAATTCTGGTAAGGGTTTCGATTTGACCGCCAGTGAAGAAATTTCAGTAACCGTGAACGGTGGAACATGGGCTACTCAGTCTTGGGGAACTCGTGTGGGTATCTGGATCGATGCCAATCGTGATGGTCAGTTTGGTACTTCAGAATGTTTGGTTGATCCCGCATCTAACATTGCGTCCGGATTGACAACTTACAATTTGAAAATGCCTTGCTGGTCAACAACAGGTTTGAGCTACATGCGTATCCGTGGTGGTGCTTCTGTTTACACTTTGAGCAGTAGCAACGGTTGTGGTACAGCAAATACCTACGGTAACTTGTTGGATTTGGAGGTGAACTTGAAGTTGGGTGCGAGTCCAACAGCGAATTTCATCGTGCCCACATCTACAAACTACGTAAAAACAAACGTCAAGTTTAACGCGATCAACCCAAGTAGCGGCTATACCTACAAATGGACATTCGACCAAGCGGTTGCTCCTCCATATGCAGGATATTCCAACAATACTGAAAAGGGTGTTGCCAAATGGGCTTCTGCGGGTAAATATGATGTTAAAATGTTGGTTAACTACTGTGGTTTGGCGGATTCAATCACCAAGCAGGTGACGATTTCGGCTCCAACTGCAGCGCCGGTGGCGGATTTTGTATCGTCTTCAAACGAAACAGAAATCTACTACGATGTTACCTTGTATGACTTGAGTAACAATGGTGCTTACAGCTGGTCATGGGAGTTGTTGTCTCCAACTGGTTTGGACGATCAAACTGCGTCTGTTCAAAACCCCAAATTGACATTGAGTGAAACAGGTTGGTACAAAGTGTGCTTGACTTCTTCTAACGATATCGGTCCTTCTACACGTGTATGTAAAGATCGCTACATCGAGTGTATCGCTCCTACAGAATACTACATGGGTCCTTCTAAAGAGGGTACTTCTAAGAATGGTAAATTGTTTGACAACGGTGGTCCAAATGCCAACTATGGCAATGGTCGTAAGACATCTATTGATTACTTTAAGATTTTGCCTTGTGGTGCCGAGAAAATCACTTTGTCATTCTCTCAGTTGATTTTGAATGACAAAAATGACAAATTGCGCATTTACGATTCAAAAGAGGCAACGCCAAACAAATTGATTGCTACCATCACTGGTGACAACTACAAAACCTATGATACTTCTAAAATTGTTTGTACCAGCGGTGCCGTATATATTACATTCGAATCAGACGCATCTGGAAACACAGCGGGTTTCATCATCAACTGGGAATCTAAGTTGAATCCTCCAGTGAAGCCTTCTGCTAAGTGGACAACCGACTACAATCCTGCCGCCAACGGTTTGAGTGTAGAATTCAAGAATGCTTCTAAGAACGTTCAAGGTTTGCCTATCTACGAATGGCAGGTTGATCAGAACCCAGAATCTTCTGCTACTGATTTCACTCGTGCATTCTTCACTGACGGTCAATACGATGTATGTTTGATCGCCTTGACTTGTACTGGTGTAGATACTTTCTGTAACACCATTACAATCAATACCCCTACTGCTGCTGGTTACTTGGATTACACTGCGAGCAACGTTCGTCCTAACTTGGGTGATGTTGTTAAAGTGACTACCAAAACTGACTATGCTAACTCTTTTGAGTGGAGCATTTTCCCAACTACGTTTACTTTCGAAAACGGAACTTCTAAGAATAGCCAAAACCCTGAAATCAAATTCCAAAAAGGGGGTGCTTACACCTTCACGTTGAGTGCATGGAACAGTGTGGGTGGTAAAGCAACAACTGAGAAGAAGTTGATCAAGAACAAATACGTGATTGTATTGGATTACTGTGTTCCTTTGGTGGATTTGATGTCTGCTGACGTAGGAATCAACAACGTAACCTTGAAGAAAGGTAGCAAGGAATTGTTGAACGCAACTACAACTTCTGGTGTAGATATGTACAGCAACAATACTGAAGACTACACTCCTGCTGAATTGACTTTCGGTGCTTCTTATGACTTGTCAGTAGCCCGTAACACCATTGCCAACAACGTTAACTATAAGGCTTGGATCGATTTCAACATTGACGGTGACTTCAACGATGCTGGTGAGGAAATC